>JBPCLD010000042.1:0-7043 GCA_051003655.1 Candidatus Limnocylindrales bacterium
GGGACGGTCACCCCGAACAGGCCAAGGCGGAAGAACGGCAGCCGCGGCGCTACGTCGGCGCGGACCGTCGAGTCGATGAATGAACCGCCGCCGGTGGTGCCGCCGATCAAAAACACGTTCTGGCCGACAAGCGCGGCGACGGCCTCGGCCCGCGGCCCGGGCAGGTTCGTGACCTCCAGCTGGGTCCACGAAGTGATGGTGCCGTCGGTCGAGCTCGGCACCGTCCACAGATCGGTATTTGCGGCCTGGCCGTCCTGGCTATAGCCGCCGATCGCAAAGATCGTGCCCGAGTTGTTGAACGAGGTGTGGCCGTAACGCGTCTCCGGCAGGGTCGCGCCCGCCGACTGGCCGACGGACACCCCCCAGCCGAACGGCCGACCCGTCGATGTGTCCGTATTCGGCAGACCATGCCTGTCGAGCGCCAGGTAGAAAACCGAGTTGGTGGGGCCGTTGGGCCCTTCCCCGCCGATGACGTACACCGAGCTGCCGGTGCTCACCACAGTGCCGTTGGCGCGGGCCTCGGGGAGCGGCAGCTCGGTCAGCTCGACCCACGCATGCAGCGTTGGTGTGCCTGTCGTCGTGAGTGTCGAGCGGTAAGTCTTGGCCGACACGCCGTCGGCGGTGCGACCGCCGAATATGTAAAGGCCGGAGCCCGTGGACGCACCGACAAAATCGGTCAGTGCCTCCGGCAACCCGATGTCTGCGACCTCCCAGCCGGTCAAGAGGCCATCCTCGACGACGCCGCGGAAGACGGTCTGGGTGGGTGCGCCTGACGCGTCACTACCGCCGACGACGTGCGGGACGCCGCTCAGGTTCAGAACTGCACCATCAGAGCGCGGCTCGGGCAGTGCGGCCGCCTCCTCCCAAGGCGTGAGGTTGCCGTTGAAGACGGTCGAGGTCAGGACGCTGGCGGTGGTGCCTTCGGGAGTGCGGCCGCCGATCACGTAGATCTTCTCGCCCGAGGTGAATGAACCGGCGCCGGCCCGGCCGGTAGGCAGGGCAAGCGTGGCGGGGCTCTCCTCCCACGGGATGACCGCGCCGGCCGGCGCCGGGCAAGGCAGACCCTTGTTCTCGGCCGGGCACCAGTTGATGGGGCTGATCGCGTTGTAGCCGAGGTCTACCGTGGGCGCCACCGTGAAGTAGTAGCCACGGTCCGGCACGTAGCCGAGCAGGAAGATGATCACCAGAAACCAGAACGTGGCCTTGACGGTGGCCCAACCCCAACCATCCGCGTCGAGCAGGCCGAACACGGCGCGGCGACGGACTGCCCAGGGCGGAAGTGCGTACTGGGCCATCTAGGGCGTCGCAGCTGGTGCCGCTGAACTGGCCGGGGACGAGTTAGGTGCGGCCGACACTGCCGGCGCACCGCTGGCACCAGGGGAGGCAGCAGGCCCGCCGCCGGGGGCGACGACCACGAGCCCACCGTTCATCGTCGGGTAATGGCCGGGCACGGTGCAGGCGAACTGGGGCTGGTCAGGGATCGTGTCAAAGGTGTGGGTAAAGGTCTGGGTGCCGTTGATGAACGTGTCGACGCCCGGCAGCTCGTTGATCTCAGGCGCGGTGGACAGCTCGGCCGCGCTGCCGATGTGGAAGTTATGTGGCGTGGTGGTCTGGTTGATGATGTGGAACTCGACTGTCTCGCCCTGGACCACGCTGATCGCCGTCAGCTGCTGGTCAGACGCCGGGTCCACCCACTGGGGAATCGCGGCCCCTTCGATCTCGACTACCCGCGGGCTGTCCACAGTCCCTGGACTCGTGATCGGCGCCGGCGTGGCGGTCGTCCCACCCGTCGTCGGCGCTCTCCAGCAGTCCGGCACCGGGGTCGCGCCGGGTGCCGGCGTGAATGCCGGGTCACGCCAGCCCTCGATAGTCACGGGCGGCGGGATGGTTCCGCCGCCCTCGACGTGCGTGGGCTGGTAGACGATCTCGGTGTCCTGGCTGGCCAGGATGTAGGTGATGATTTCCTCGACCTCGCGGTAGTTGAGTGGCCCCTTTGGCTCCAACCAGGCGGGCATGGCGCTCTTCGGATCGCCGCACACATAGCGGCCACCCTCGGTCAGCACGGCGCGGATGTAGTCGGCGTTGAGGTGCCCCGGTCCGGGCAGCCCCGACTGCGTGACCGCGTTGAAGAGCTTCATCTGGTCATTCAACGGCGGCCCGATGCCGCCCTCGCCATTGTTTCCATGACAGCGCGCGCAGTTGGCCAGGAAGAGTGCGTAGCCGCGGCCGACGTCCGTGACGTACTGCTCGTTCGCTTCCTTTTCCAGCCGGGGTTGAATGCCGATAACCGGCAGCCCGATGTCATAGAGCCAGTAGAGCGGGATGAACACGACGAAGATCAGCACGGCAAGGAACGCGATCATCTTGGAGTTGCTTGTCTGGCGCACGATCTGAGCGGAGCGCTCCTCGGTCAGCCCGACTGTGTGCGTCTGCTCGCCGGCGGCGAAACGCTCGACGTCCGTCGATGGCGTCGCGGGCAGCGACGGTTCACGCGGCGAGACGACACCTTCTGGCTCGCTCGGGCGCGGCGTCAGCTCACGCCCGGTTCGATCGTCAGTCACACGCAGCCCGTGGGCGATCGTGCGGGGATGAGCCCGGGCTGACCGAGCGCCACCGGCAGCGGTCCGAGGGTCAGCCGTGACGTGTCGACGGTCAGCACGCCGTTCTCGATGGTGTGGGCGAAACGGTCGAGGCTGCGAGGCGCGGGCCCAAGCTCCTGAACCTTGATCCCGAGTCGGTCATACCGCGAGCCGTGGCAGGGGCACTCGAACCAGTAGTTGGTGGTGCAGAAGTTGGGCTTGCAGCCGAGATGCGGGCAGCGCTGGTAAAGCGTGCGCACATTGGTGTTGAGGCCCTCGCCATCGGTGCTCGTGCCGTCAGTGAAGCCGCGGGCCGGGTCAATCAGCTGCACATAGGTCCGAGCGAGCGAGTAGTACGCCGGTGCGCCATCTGACAGGCTCACGCCCTGGACCGCGGGGTTGCCGGACACACTTGCAAAATCGCCGAGCTCGATCGAGCCACCAAAACCACGCGACAGATTCGGCCACAGGAAGCCGAGCAGGCCGCCGGTGACCTCGAGCAGCCACAGGCCCACGCCAGCGCCGATGGATCGTCTGATCAACGTCCTTCGCGACAGCCCGGCAGGGCGGCCGCGGCGCATCTCACGCATCACCTCGCGGGTGAGCGTCACCGGCTCCTGCCAGCGAGCGAGCTTCCAGTTGCCCAATTAAGTCCCTCCGCCGGGGCGCCTGCAAGCGTCGGTTGGGACCCGACGGAACGTCGGGAACCAAGCGCTTAGCGCGTAGCTGGCCAACGGCCAGCGAAGGGTAGGGGCGCCGGCTGCGCGCGACATTGATCCGACCCCGACGAGACGTTGGTGTCGGCCCGTCGCTTGCGGCATCACAGCGCGAACCAGAGGCCGTTTTCCCACGGCACAGTGAAGGCATAGCCGGGACCGCGGAAGAAGGCGCCCAGGAACGTGATCACGAGTCCCGCGGCGGCGAACATCGTGAACAGGACGACGCCCGTCTTGCGGTCACGCGGATGGGATGAACCACCGTCGCCGCGCGGGCCACGGTCGATGTACGGGATCACGCCGATGGCGAGGAAGATGGTCAGGATCGGGATCGCGCCGGCCACCGTTGGGTGGAAATAGGCCAGCAGCTCCTGGATCCCGACGAGGTACCAGGGCGCCTTTGCCACTGCCGGGGTCACGTTCGGGTTGGCAAGCTCTTCGAGTGGCGCGTTCACGAACACGCCCATCAGGAGCAGGAAGATGCTCATCACCGCCGCCGCGAAAAACTCGATCGAGAGCAGGTGCGGCCAGGTCATGACCGTGTCGTCCGGTTCCTTCTGGACGCGCACAACAGCGTCCTGCTTGACCAGCGCCAGCAGTCGGTATGGCTTGGCGGCCATCGGCACGCGCTGCTTGTCGATCTCTGTCGTTCGCCGCTCGGGCGGCGCGGCGGGCAGCGCAGTTCTGCGTGAGGGCGCGGACGGCCCAGGCTCGGTGGTGGTAGGCAGCCGGGACTTGTCGGACTTTTCGTCAGTCATCGGTCGTTCTCTCTACAACGGTCCTGAGATGCCGCCGTCCTTGCGGATCCGCCAGAAGTGGACGGCCAGGAAGATTGCCGCGATGAGCGGCAGCAGGATGACGTGGAGCACGTAGAAGCGCAGCAGCGTGTTCTGGCTGATCTCGATGCCGCCGAAGATGAGCAACTGGCTGGGGCGCGAGATGAGCGGCACGTACGAGGCGATGTTGACGCCGATGGTGATCGCCCAGAAGGCGATCTGGTCCCACGGCAACAGATAGCCGGTGAACGACAGCGCGATGGTGAAGAAGAGCAAGAACGTGCCGATGACCCAGTTGAACTCTCGCGGCGGCTTGTATGCCCCGTGATAGAAGACCCGCATCATGTGCAGGAACACGAAGAACACCATCAGGTGCGCGCCCCAGCGGTGGATGTTGCGTGTCAATAGACCGAAGGGAACCTCGGCCTGGATGCGCAGGATGTCGTCGTAGGCGGACGTGGATGACGGCACGTAGAAGAACATCAGGAACACGCCCGTCACCGTCAGCACGAGGAAGAAGAAGAACGACAGTCCGCCGAGGCAGAACGTGTAGGCGAACTTGACCGCGTGCTGCCTGACCCGCACTGGATGGAGGTGCAGGAACACGTTGTTCATGACCCCGTAGGCGCGCGAACGCTCGTCCTGCGGGTATGGCTGACGGAACAGCGAGCGGAACAGGGCGCTGCGTCGCAGAGCCGTGTCTACCCGCTCGAGGAAGCTCAACGAACGTATCCTCCCGCCTCGGCGCGGTTACCGATTCCGAGCAGCCCGAGCTGGGTATCCCGGTAGCTCTCCTTGTAGAGCCGCCCGTCGCTGCTGATCTCCTGGAGCTCGAACCGCTCCATGGTAATGGCGTCGTATGGGCATCGCTTTACGCACAAAGCGCAGCGGATGCAGCGCTCCTCGTCGAGCACCATGGCGGCGCCGTCGGACCAGCCGTACGCATCCACGAGCTCCGGCAAGGGACCCTCTGACTTCATCTGGTTGATGTCGATCATGTGGATCACGCCCTCAGGGCACACGTCGGCGCACGCACCGCACAGGACGCAGCGGAACCCATCGAACCAGATGTTGTAGTTGCACATCAGGCAGCGAACGCCCTCGGTCACCGCCTGGGGGGCGGTGTAGCCGCGCTCGACGGGGGTGGTGAAGTTGACGTGCGGGTCGGCCGACGGCATGCGCACCTCGACCGGCGCCATCGGCACATGGACGCGTGGCAACACGTCGTAGAACTCCGGCATCTCGTGTGCGCGTGAGCTGATGATGCGCACGTTGGCGTCGACGTCGACCTCGCGCCGGCCGGACAGGTAGCGATCGATGGCATATGCGCACTTCTTGCCGTGCCCCGCCGCCTCGATGAGAGTCGTCGGGCCAGTCACGAAGTCGCCGCAGGCGAACACGCCCCGAACATTCGTGGCGTAGGTGCCCGGGTCGACGCGGACGCGGCCGCGGTTGATCTCGAAGTTCGATTCGACCGGCAGGAACGTGTTGTCGGCCGCTTGGCTGACGGCGGGGATGACGCTGTCCGCCTTGACTTCGAACTCGCTGCCCTCTATGGGCACCGGCGCGCGGCGGCCGGTCGCATCCGGCTCACCGAGGCGGTTGCGCACGAACTTGACGGCGCGGATCTTGCCGTCCTCGTCGCCCAGGATCTCGACCGGGCTGACCAGGAACTCCATGCGCACGCCCTCGCGCTCCGTCTCGCCCAACTCCTCCTCATCGACTACCAGCTCGGAGCGCGTCCGGCGGTACGCAATGGTGACGTTCTCAGCGCCGTAGCGGAGGCTCGTGCGCGAGCAGTCCATGGCCGTGTAGCCACCGCCGATGATCACGACGTCGTTGCCAACGGTCAGCGGCTCGCCGAGATTGGCGATCTTCATGTAGTCGACGCCGTACTGGATGCCTTCGAGGTCGCCGCCCGGGACGTCGAGCGCAACAGGGTCCATCGCACCAGCACAGATGGCGATGGCGTCGTAGTCCTCCATCAGCTGCTCGAAGGTGATGTCGCGCCCGATTCGGACGCCATAGCGGAAGCGGACACCGAGCCGCTCCACGAGCTTGAGATCCATCTCGATGGCTTCTCTTGGCAGCCGGAAGGCCGGTACGCCGATGAGCATGGTGCCGCCGCCGTAGGGCAGCTCGTCAAACACGGTCACTTGGTGGCCGGCTGTGGCCAGCTCACGTGCGACGGCGACGCCTGCGGGTCCGGCTCCCACGACGGCCACCGTTGTGTCGCGCGGCGTGATCTGGGGCATGTCATCGGGAATGCCACTTGCCTGGTGCCACTCGACGAGGAAGCGCTTCATCGCGCGGATGGCGAGTGGCCGGTCGATGTCGCCGCGCCGGCACGCCCGCTCGCAGGGCGCCGAGCACACGTAGGCGCACATTGCAGCGACCGGGTTCGGCTCGCGCGACAGGATGTAGCCCTCTTCGAATCGGCCTTCAGCGGCAAGGTTCAAGTAGCCGCGGCAGTTCGTACCGACGGGGCAGGCTTCCTGGCACTCAATGTTGCACTGAAGCCAGGAGGCGTCGACAGGCTGAACCAGGAATTCCTGGTTGGGGTCGATGGCCAAGTGGTCTGACCTCTCAGGGCAGGCTGGGTACGGTTTTGGGGCAATTTCAGCGTGGTCTGGGGCAGCCGTGGCGCGGCGCGCGGCGCGTCCGCAACGAGCACCCTCGGCCCACCCCAGGCTTGAGGCGGGCAGTCGCCGGCGGTGAGGGCTCGCGAAAGGGGCGCAGCCCTGCGCAGGCCAGCCGGTCAGGCCGCGCTCGACGGCCTCTGGGCGGGCACCGTCATGAGCACCGAGGAGTATCTACTCGACAGAGCGCCGGATCTGGAGCTACAGGAGATGGTGGCGCTGCTTGGGCCTGGATCCAGTCGCCTGGCCGAGTTGTGGGACATCTGGGGCCGGTTGCGACCGTTGCTTGCGCGCACCGGAGCGGGGACTGCGTGACCCTGCACCGGGCAGGGC
>JBPCLD010000043.1:0-2782 GCA_051003655.1 Candidatus Limnocylindrales bacterium
GTCGTCGACGCTTCGCTGCGGCTGATGGAGCTCGGGGCCGACGAGGTCTGCCTCGGCGACACGATCGGTGTAGGCGTCCCCAGCCAGATTCACGAGCTGAAGGCCGCAGCGACGGCCTCCGGCCTGCCCCTCGACCGGCTGGCTTACCACTTCCATGACACACGTGGCACGGCGCTCGCCAACGTCGTCGCCGGTCTCGAAGACGGCGCGACGTGCTTCGACTCGTCGACGGGCGGCACGGGTGGCTGCCCGTACGCGCCCGGCGCTGCCGGCAACCTCGCCACGGAGGACCTGGTCTACCTGCTCGACGGCCTCGGTGTCGAGCACGGGGTCGACCTCGGCGGCATCCTGAAGGCGGCCCGTTTCATAACCGGGGCGCTCGGCAAACCGCTGACCAGCAAGGTTGGGCAGGCCGGTGGCTGGGACGCCGCGACCGGAGCGCGACTGATCTGACGCCTTGTTTGGCTCCCCGGTCGGGCCTCGGGCGTCGGGCTCGCGCGGAGAGTTGACGCTCGCTTTTGCTACCATCCGAAAGTCGCCCGGTCGAGTCCCGGCTGGCTTCAGGGAGCAATGGATAGCGTCGTACTCCTTCTCAACTCGGACTACGAGCCTCTCAACGTCTGCAACGTAAGGCGGGCGTTTCGTCTTGTCTTCGGTGAGAAGGCAGAAGTCATCCAGTACGACCACCACGAAGTCCGCACGGCAACCGAGATTTTTCGTGCCCCCTCCGTCATCCGCCTCCAGCACCGAGTCAAGCGACCCCGTCCTCGGGTACGGCTGTCAAGGCGCGAGATCTTCGTCCGCGACAAATACACCTGCCAGTACTGCGGCGCTCAGACCCACGACCTGACGCTCGACCACATCATTCCGCGCCACCGTGGCGGTGCCCACACCTGGGACAACCTCGTGGCCGCGTGCAAGCACTGCAACCACCGCAAGGGCGGCCGATTGGCCGAGGAAGCGCGCATGCGCCTGACGCGGGCGCCCTTCGAGCCGCGCTGTGACATCTACACGCTCTTCACGCCCTATCTCGCCGACCCGCGCAACGAGGCGTGGCGCGACTACCTCTTCATCGGGCATAACTAGGCCGCGAATCAGCTCCATGGAGCGACCGGCACCCGCGGATGTGCCGGCCGACGTGCCGCGAATCCTTCAGAATCTGTGGTCGAACGGCCACGCAGCGTACCTCGCCGGCGGCGGCGTCCACGATTCCCTGCTCGGGCGCGCCGTGACCGACTGGGACATTGCGACCGACGCGCTTCCCGAGCAGACCATGAGCCTGTTTCCGGGTGGCCAGTACGCGAACCGGTTCGGGACCGTCACCGTGCACACGACGGTGCCCTCTGACCCACCCGGTGTCGAGGTGACCACTTTCCGGCGCGATCACAGGTATGCAGATCACCGACGACCTGATTCGGTCACCTTCACCGATTCGCTCGAGGAGGACCTCGCCCGGCGCGATTTCACCGTCAACGCGATCGCGTGGGGCCGACCGGCCGCCAGCGAGACAACCGAACCGCAGTGGGTCGACCCCACGGGCGGATTGGCCGACCTAAACGCTCGAGTCCTGCGCGCAGTCGGTGACCCGAAGGTTCGCTTCGACGAGGACGGGCTGCGCCTGCTCCGGGCCGCGCGGCTGGCCGCCCAATTGGGTTTCGACATCGAGCCCGCGACACTCGCGGCGATGGAGGCGACTTCCGACACGGCACGCTGGGTTTCGAGTGAGCGGGTCGGCGGCGAGTTGCGCAAGATGGTCGCCGCGGACCCGCCGTCGAGAGCGTTCGCCATCCTGGCCGATACCGGCGTGCTCGATCACGCACTGCCGGAGCTGGCGGCGCAGCGCGGCGTGCCTCAGGACAAGGTCACCGGCCATGACCTCTGGGGGCACTCGCTCACGAGCCTTGACGGTGCGGCCAAGGTCGATCCCGGCAACGAGCTCCTGCGTGTGACCGCACTTCTGCACGACATCGGCAAGCCGCCCACGTACGCCGATGGCCACTTCATCGGCCACGACGAGGTGGGCGCAGAGATGGCGGAGCGCTTGCTGACGCGGCTTGCTTATCCGCGCCATGAGATCGCTCGCGTCTCGACGCTGATTTCCAACCACATGTTCAGCTATGAGCCGCGCTGGAGCGGCGCCGCGGTGCGCCGGTTCATCCGGCGTGTCGGCCGCGAGCAGATCGATGACCTGATCAAGCTGCGGCGCGCCGACAACGTCGGCAGCGGGCTGGCAGCCGGGGCGGGCCACGTCGACGAGCTCGAGGCGCGCATCAACGCAGAGCTGGAGGCGCGCTCGCCCCTCACGCTGCAGGAGCTGGCCGTGGATGGCGACGATCTCATCGACGGCCTTGGACTCGCGCCGGGTCCCATAGTGGGCGAGCTGCTCGAGCGCTTGCTCGGCTCCGTCATCGCCGATCCGTCGCGAAACACTCGAGAACGATTGCTCGCCGAGGCGCGAGCCTGGAATACGCGCACGGAGGCTCAGGCGCAATGATCGAGGCTCTTCTCCAGGCGGAACGTCTCCTGGTTCACGGCATGGTCGACCAGGCGGAACGGATCTACGCCAGCGCCCTCGAGCAGGATCCCCTCAACGCGATCGCGGTTGTCGGCCTGGCACGCGTGGCACTGGAGCGGGCCGATGACCGGCTGGCCTACCGGCACGCTCGGCGAGCGCTGGAGATCGACCCGCAGAACGCCGCAGCCCTGCGGCTGGAGGCACGGCTGGCCGAGGTCCTCGGCCTGCGCGACGCAATGACCACTGGAACGGACCAGGCATCCGCAG
>JBPCLD010000044.1:0-6274 GCA_051003655.1 Candidatus Limnocylindrales bacterium
AAAGACTGGGATCGTCAGGAGTATGCGACGAATCAAAAAGCGGATCATTGGTTCAGCGGGACGTGATCACCTTCCGGACACCAAGAAGGGGCGCCGCTCATGGCGTCCCCCCTTCTTTCGTTCTGGGTTAGCTCGTGGCTAGTCCTCGCAAGCCGGCTGGCCTGAGATCCCGCACGGTGCGTCGGGATTCAGGTAGCCCCCCCATGTTCCGCCCCAGTAGGCGAAGTTCCCGGCCCGTCCGACGTGGAGCGGGTGCAGGTTGTCCCACTGGACGGCGTAGCTCATGACGACGTCGCCCGCGTCGAGAGCCGCCCCATCGTGGAAGGTGACGCCCTCTCGGAGGGTGCACGTCCACACGGACAGGTCTTCGTTGGCTTCGCAGCCTGTCGCCAGACCGGGTTCTGCGTCGAAGCCGCCGACTTCGAACTTGTAGAGGGCTTCGCTGATCTGCTCGCACGCTCGGAGGGATTCGCCGTCCGTTTCGTCCGCGCAGTACAGGCCGAGCGGCGGACCGCTCTGCATGAACACGACCTGGTCGTCGGCTCCACCGGACACTGCAAACAGGGCCTCATTGCCCAACGGCGAGGAGTGTGCCCCTTCGACGTCTGCGCGCCAGGCGGTGGCCGAGCCGGCGTGTGCCACCGGCAGCATCGGGAAGTGGGTTGCCAGAAGCGTGTTCGCTTCCTCGTATGCGGCCAGGCGCTCGGCTTCCACGGACGTCGAACCCGCGCGCGTCAGCGCATCGGCGATGTCGTCATAGATCTGACCGAACTGGATGGTCGTACCGGGGCCGAAATGGTTGTCCAGGAAGTTGGAAGTGTCCGGATAGTCGCCGGTCCACCCGAGCAGGTGGAGACCGCGCAGCCGGCCGTTGTTGGCGTTGTCGATGAATGTGCCCGACTCCTGCTCCTCGGGCGTCGCGGTGATGCCCAGGTTCTGCTCGAGCTGGTCTACGATCGCGAGGGCCACCTGATCCGGCAGGGGCAGGTAGGCGCGGTCGACAACGCGGTAATTCAGGGTCGTGGTCAGCGAGTCCATGCTCTCTTCGGCCAGGCCCTCTGCGAGCAATCGCTGCGCCTCGGGCAAGTTGAACGCGGGGAACGCGGTGCCGTCGCACGCGAAGGGAATGATGCACGGGGTGAAGTAATCGGCGACGGTTGAGCCCGGCGCGAAGAACTGGTCGATCAGGCCCTGCCGGTCGATGCCGAGGGCGATCGCCTGGCGGACCTTGACGTTATTGAACGGTGGCTCGTCTCGGTTCATGCCGATGTAGAAGACGTTGAAACCTTCGCGATCGATCAGGTTGAGGTTCGGGTCGCCCTGGATGGCCTCGATGTCGTCAGGCTGAACGTTGTCGATGCCGTCGACGGCGCCGCTTGTCAGCTCGACGAACTTCTGGCCGGCCTCCGAGCTCCAGCGCAGAACGGCGTCCGCTGCGACAGGCTGCTCGCCCCAGTAGTCAGGGAACGCCTCGAAAATGACTTGCTCGCCCTGGCGGAACTCGACCAAACGATACGGACCGGTGCCGTTCGGCTCGGTCACGATGCTCTTATCGGCTGCGTGGTTCAGCAGGTAGTCGGTGTCGTGGATAGCGAACGCCGAGAAGGCGATCTTCGACAGGAAAGCCGGATCCGGGCCGCAAAGCTCGAATACGACCGTACTCGCGTCGGTCGCCGAGATCCGCTGCACTGAACCGGTGTACGGCAGGCCATTGAAGGTATTGCCTTCGCAGTCGATCTCGCCGTAAGTCGGATATTCGGTCAACTCGACTGCGGCGGGTGGCTGCTCCACCGGTGCCGGATACGCCGTGCCGGTTGGCGCCGGAGTCGGTGCCGTCGTCTCGCCGGGCGTCTCGCCGGGCGTCTCGCCGGGCGTCTCTCCGGGCGTCTCTCCGGGCGTCTCACTTGGACTCTCCCCGGGCGTCGCTGGTGCCGGAGTCGTTGCGGCAGTTGCCGTCGCAGGTGCTGTGGTCGGAGCGGTCGTGGTCGCTGTGGATGCTCGCGGACTGGCCGTGGGTCCGGTTCCGGGGGTACACGCGATGAATACAAACATCGCGACGAGCCCGGCGGTGGCAAACGTCAGCCACCTGGGTTTGTGGGACATGCGGGTCATTCCTCCTCTATTCACTTTTCCGCCCCAATGCGCACTCCCCGGGCCGCAGCCCAATCGCGCATCAGGACGCCACGCGCACGGAGCGGCGGCCGTCGATCCCGACAGGTTGGCGAAGCCTAGCACCCGATTCTGGGGTTTGCCACAAGGTTTAGGCCACTTAACGTGGGCCATCTGTGCTCGCCCGAGCACGTTTACCATCAGCCGGTGAGCGTGCTCCGTGTCGGCCTGGGCCAGATCGCGCCGGGGCTTGGCATGCTCGACGAGAACCTGGCCGCCCATGGCAGGGTCATGGATGAGGCGCGCGATGTGGCCGTGGACCTGCTCGTCTTCCCCGAGCTTGGCCTGACCGGCTACCTGCTCCAGGACCTCAACGCAGAGGTCGCGATGGGCGCCGATGATCCGCGTCTGTTGAGCCTCGCCGCGCTGGCCGGAGACATGAGCGTCGTGGTCGGTTTCGTCGAGGAATCCGTGGAGCACCAGCTCTACATCGCGGCAGCCCTCCTCGAGGACGGACGCGTCGGCCACGTCTATCGCAAGTCATACCTGCCCAACTACGGGCTGTTCGACGAGCGGCGTTTCTTTGGCGCCGGCACGCAGCTGCGGGCCGTCGATTCGCGCCTCGGCGTACGGCTGGGCATCTGCATCTGCGAGGACTTCTGGCACCTGCCGGTGCCGTATCTGCTCGCCCTGGACGGGGCCCAGATCCTGATCAACATCTCATCCTCGCCGGGGCGCGACATCGCCGCCGTCGTGGAGGGCGGGCTCGGTTCGGCCGACTCGTGGCGCACGCTGATGCGCGCATACGCCCAGCTGACGACCTGCCACATCGTGTTCGTGAACCGCGTCGGCGTTGACGAGTCGGTCACCTTCTGGGGCGGCTCGCAGGTGATCGATCCGTCGGGCAGGGTCCTGTTCGAGGCGCCGCTACTCGATGAAGGGCTCTTCATCGCCGAGATCGATACCGACGACATCCGCCGCGAGCGCGTCGCCCTGCCCCTCCTGCGTGACGAGCGGCCGGAGTTCGTCCTCCGCCAGCTCGAGCGCCTGATGGAGGAGCGTGCGGGCATGGCGACGGACGAGGAATGAGCCGGCCGCGCGCGGCGATCGCGCCGTACACGCTGCCTGAGGAGCTGCTCATCGACACGTCGATCGCGCGCCAGATCATCAACGAGTTCCTGCGCGGACACCTGCGCCAGACCGGTTTCGAGCGTCTGGTGCTCGGCCTGTCCGGTGGCCTGGACTCGGCCCTGGTCGCCTATCTCTCTGTGGAGGCGATTGGGCCGGACAAGCTGCTGTGCGTACTGATGCCGTATCGCACCTCGTCGCCGGCTTCACAGGCAGACGCCGAAGAGGTAATACGCCGGCTGGGCTGCGAAAGTCAGCTCATCGACATCACTCCCATCGTCGACGGCTTCCTGGAAGGATCCGTCGGCGGCGAGGACGTCTCCGCCGGCCGGCGCGGCAATTTCGCCGCACGCGCGCGCATGGCGACGCTGTACGACCGATCTGTGCCGTGGGCTGGCCTGGTGGTGGGCACGGGCAACAAGACGGAGGCGCTGCTCGGATACACGACGATCTTCGGCGACAACGCGGCCGCCCTGCTGCCGATCGGCGACCTGTACAAGAGCCAGGTGCGTCAGCTGGCGGCCGACATGGGTGTCCCCGAGCAGATCCTGCGCAAGCCGCCGACGGCGGACCTGTGGCCCGATCAGACCGATGAGGACGAGTTGGGTATGACGTACGCCGACTTGGACCGGCTGCTCTATTGGATGATCGATCGGCGGCGGTCGGACGCCCAGCTGGTAGCCAAGGGCTTCGACCTCGACGTTGTCCAGCGCGTCCAACGGATGGTGGCTGCCTCCGAGTACAAGCGCCAGGTGCCGCCCGTGGCCAAGCTCACGACTCGGACTCCCGGAGTCGACTACCTCTACCCGCGCCGTCGCCCCGGTTCGGCCAGAGGTGGCTGAGCCACCGTTTGCCCGAGGCACGCTGTACGTGGTCGCCACCCCCATCGGAAACCTGGGCGACATCACCCTGCGTGCGATCGAGGTCCTGCGCGCGGTGCCGTTGGTCGCGGCCGAGGACACGCGCATGACCCGCCGCCTGTGGGCCCGGCACGGGATCGACACCAGATTGGTCAGCTTCCACGCTCGCAGTGCGCCGTCGCGTCGCGATGAGCTCGTGGCGCACCTCGCGACCGGCGCGGACCTCGCCCTGGTCACCGACGCGGGCACCCCGATCGTGAGCGACCCCGGCGCGGAGCTGGTCAGCGCGTGGGCGGCGCGCGGAGGCCGCGTCGTGCCCATCCCGGGTGCCTCGGCGGTCCTGGCTGCGCTCGTCGCGAGCGGGCTGCCCGCGGACAGATGGGCGTTCGAGGGGTTTCTGCCACGGCGCGGCAAGGAGCGCCGCTCACGACTGCAGGGCATCTGCGCCGATGAGCGCACCATGATCCTGTTCGAGGCTCCCGGGCGCACGGCGGCGACGCTGGCGGATCTGGCCGAGGTGTGTGGCACAGAGCGGCCCGTCGCGCTGTGTCGCGAGCTGACGAAGCTGCACGAGGACACCTGGCGCGGCACTCTCGCCGAGCTGGCCCAGCGCGCCGCAACGGAAACGGTGCGTGGCGAAGTCACGATCGTCGTCGCGGGCAATTCCGACGACGCCGACGGCATGCCGACGATGAGCGTCGCCAAGGGCCGCGAGGACGTGGACCGTTTAGTGAGCGAGGGCATGAGTCGCTCATCGGCCGCCCGGGAGGTGGCCCAACGAACGGGATTGCCCCGGCGCGACCTGTTTCGGCAGGGCTAGGGGCGGGGTGAGGACCGGCGTTTCCCAATTCGCGATCGGAAGTGACCCCGGTAGCATCGCGCCGCATCCCGCGCGGACAGACCCAACGTGGCCATAGGGAGAGGAACGTGACCGACGACCCGTCAACGGCCGCCGAATCGGAGATGCCCGGAGCCCCGGCACCGGACGCCGCCCCGCCCGTCTCTGACGAAGTGGTGGCAACCGCGGCCGAGGGCCTGGAGCCGCGGCCGCAGCCCGCCAAGCGGGTGATCATCATCGGTGGCGGGATCGCCGGCCTCGTGGCCGCGTTCGAGTTGCAGCGGCAGGGTCACGAGCCGCTCGTCCTCGAGGCCCAGCATCGCGTGGGCGGTCGGGTGCGCACGATCCGCGACTTCGCGCCTGGGCTCTACGCCGAGGCCGGTGCGATGCGCATTCCGCGCGTGCACGACCTGACGCTGGCCTACTGCGATCTCTTCGGTCTGGAGCTGCGCCCGTTCGTGATGGGCAATCCCAAGACTTTCGTGCACATAAACGGCCAGCGCATGACCGTCGCCGAGGCCGACGAGCATCCCGACAGGTTGCCCTTCGATCTTGCCGATCACGAGCGTGGCAAGACATGGACCGACCTCTGGAATGAGGCGACGAGCGAGTTCAAGCAGCGCTACGAAGAGGGCGGCGCGGGCTCACTGGACGCCCTGCTGCACGAGTTCGACCAGTACTCGACCCGCGAGTTCCTGGTCATGCGCGGCTTCAGCGAGGGCGCAATCGAGCTATACGGCGTCATGAGCTTCCGCGAGTCGAACATGAATGCCGCCGTCGTCGAGCAGCTGCGCGAGATCGTCGGCCGCTCGTTCGAGGACATGCAGGAGATTGCCGGAGGCATGGACCTGCTGCCGCGAGCGTTCTACGAAAATCTCAAGCCGTACGTGCGCTTCGGCGCCGCAGTGACAGCGATCGAACAGGATCCGGAATCAGTGACGGTCCACTACAAGGGGCCCTCAGGCCGGGCCTCAGTCACCGGCGACTACGCAATCAGTGCCATCCCGTTCTCCGTCCTGCGTGACATCGAGATCCTGGGGACGCCGTTCTCGAGGCCGAAGCAGAAGGCGATTCGTGAGCTGAACTACAACGCGTCAGGCAAGATCCTGTTCCAGGTCCGGCACCGTTTCTGGGAGCAGGAGGACGGGATCATCGGCGGGACAACGGTGACCGATTTGCCGATCAGGCGCATCTGCTACCCGTCGTACTCGGATCCGAACGACGAACGCGGCACCCTCCCCGCGTCGTACACGCGGGGACAGGACGCGCTACGCTGGGGCGCCATGGACGCCGAGGACACGATCGAGCAGGCGCTCGAGGACGTCGCCCAGATCCACGC
>JBPCLD010000045.1:0-4038 GCA_051003655.1 Candidatus Limnocylindrales bacterium
CAGGCGTGGAGCACATCCTTTCCAGCAACAACGCAGCCCCTGCCTTCATGGACTGGCTAGGAGGTCTCCTCTCGGGCGGTGGCGCCACGAACAACTGCGGCGACGCGCTGCCAGTCAGCCCGGCACCCGAGCTCAAGTAGGCCCCTACGTGTCGGGGTGCAGTTCGGCGATCTGCTGATCCCCGCTGTCTGCTTCAGGTGGCACAACCGCCGAAGTCTGACGCCCAGGTAGCGACATTCGATCGATTTGCCGTCGCGTTCTGCTCCTGACGCAATAGCTAACCGAAATTAGGAGCCAAGCGACCCTCGCCCACGCCCATCTCGGCGGTTTGTGCCGAGTGGTGCAAACTCCGTCCGTGGAGTTCAGCGAGGTCGTCCGTCGGCGACGGATGGTCCGTAATTACGATTCGGACAAGCCGGTGACTCGCGAGGCATTGGAGCGCATCGCGGCCGCGGCTCAAAGGGCGCCAAGTGCGGGATTCAGCCAAGGCCAGCGGTTGGTCGTCATCACCGAGCCAGAGCGGCGGCGGCGCATCGCGGAGCTATGTGACGAAGCCGAGTACGTCGAGGCCGGCTTCGATCCGTGGGTAAGTCGAGCACCGGCGCTGATTGTGCCGTGCGTCAGCGAAGAGATCTACCGCGCCCGATACCGCGAGCCAGACAAGCGCGCACCAGGCGAGCCCGAGATCGAGTGGCCTGTGCCGTATTGGTTCATGGACGTCGGCGCCACAGTCATGCTGATCCTGCTGGCGGCGGTCGACGAGGGCCTCGCTGCCGGATTTCTGGGCACGCACCGGATGGGCGACCTGGCGAAAGAGCTCGGTTTACCGGCTGACCTTCAACCGGTCGGCGTAATCACCGTCGGCCACTCACTCCCCGACCGCCGCTCCGGCTCGCTCAAACGCGGCTGGGTCAAACAGGACGACTTCGTCCACTGGGAACGCTGGTAGCTGCATGGTTTCGGCCACGACGACCAGCCTCGGCCCGATCGGTTTTCGCATCTCGGCCACGGGCAGCGGGGGCCTCGATTGGCCGCGGCTCGATGCGACATGGGCACTGGCGGGCGAACAGGACGTCTTCAGTGCCGGCTGGCTGTCCGATCACCTTTCTGACGCGGGCCGCGAGCGCGGCGGCGCCGCCTTCGAGGCTTTCACGACCGCGGCCGCGCTCGCCCACCGGGTTCCCGGCAAGTGGATCGGCCTCGCTGTGGCCGCCAGCACCTTCCGCCATCCGTCAGTGCTCGCCAAGCAGGCGACGATGCTCGACATCATCACCGGCGGACGGTTCATCCTCGGGCTCGGGGCTGGGTGGCACGTGGGTGAGCACGAAGCTTTCGGCATCGCTCTGCCTCCGCCGAGGGAACGCTTCGATCGTTTCGAAAGCGCGCTAGGGGTCGTGACTGCCCTGTTCAGCGAGGCCGCGCGGCAGCCGCCCGGCGTGACGATGGATGACCCGATCTATTCGCTCGACCGGGCCACCAACGAGCCGGCGCCGATCACACCTGTAGGGCCACCGATCTGGCTCGGCGGCCAGCGGCGGCGCGGGATCGACCTCATCGGGCGCTATGCGTCAGGTTGGCCGTTGCCGGGCAACCGAGCTGGTGACGTCGCCTATTTCACCGAGAAGCGAGACCTGATCAGACGCGCGCTGGAGTCCGCCGGCCGGGATCCGCGCGAATTCACGTTCGCCGCCCAGGCCGATTGCGGAGCCGACATCATCACTCGTCGTGCCGCGCTGGGTGTAGCACGCCAGATGCGGCGTGCCGGCGCCGACCACGTCATCCTCGGAATCCCCGGTGCCGCCGCCCCGGACACGCTCCTCGCCATGGCGCGTGAGGTGGCGGAACCGCTCAAAGAACCCAGCGAAACGACGAACTTCTAACGAATCCCCGTGTCGTAGTTGATCTCAACCTCGGCGTATTGGCCGGCCGAGACGATTACGGAGACCGGCTGAGCGATTGGATACGTGTCGGCCCCGGTCGCGGGTGTCACAACGTACTCACCGGGAGGCAGGTCGACCTGGAACTTGCCGTCCCCACCGGACGCAATTCGTGCGACTGGGGCGCTTTCGGCATCGAGCACCACCAGGCTGGCGGCATATGGGGTCACGCACAGCACCGGGTCGTAAGCACCGGGATCCTGGCCGCCCGGACACGTCGGAGCAAGAAGGACGGTCCCGCGAATTCCTGATGGCGGCGTTGGCGTCTCAATCGGGATCCCGATCTCGGAGCAGCCGACCATCAACACGCCCAGCAGCGCCATGATCAATGAGAACCGCAGCCCGCACCCACTGATTTCCATCAGCTAGGCGCCCGCACCCGCGCGGCCGTTGGCGACGCGTGCTCGGCCTGCTCCGCGGCGCGAGCGAGCACCCAGATCAGGTCGGCCAGCCGGTTGACATAGGGCACCAACCATTCGCTCGATAGCTTCCCCGATGACAGAACAGCAATCATCCGACGTTCCGCCCGGCGCAGCACGGTCCGCGCGACCTCGAGCGCAGCGGAGGCTGCGGTCTCGCCTGGTACGACGAACTCGCGCGGCATCGTCACGTCCGATTCCCAGTTAGCAAGGTCCGATTCGACCCGCTCCAGCATCTCTTCGGACACCCTCGTCACCCCATCCTGGAGGCGCTCACGAGCGGTCGGATTCGTGGCCAGCTCCGCGCCGACCACGAACAGGTCACGCTGGTACCGCAGGATCAGCTCGGCGAGCTCCTGGAGCCCTCCGGCGGTGAGGGAGGCACGAGCCACGCCGAGGGCGGCGACAGCTTCGTCAACCGTGCCGTAGGCGTCGGTGAGTGGATCATCCTTCGCGATCCGGCCGCCGAAAAGGAGACCGGTGGTGCCGTCGTCGCCACGTCCTGTGGCGACTGCGCTGTTGGCTATCGAAGCGCGGCGGGCTACCACACCAGGCCGGCGTCGCGCGGGTCCCAGCGCTCGGCCAGAAGGGTCACCTTGACGTCGTTCTCGACGACTGTCTCGACCTGCTCCTTGACCTGCTGGATCATCGAGCCGGCGTACGGACAGAACGGCGTGGTCAGGATCATCTTCACCTCGGTCTGCTGAGGACTCTGGATGATCTGCTTGATGAGCGCGAGCTCCACGACATTCATTCCGATCTCGGGATCCACCACCGCACGCAGCGCATCGAGGATCGCGAGCTCGGTTGCACGGGCCTGGAGGTCGATCGTGGCGGTCGCTACCCCTCCCGCGGGCGCGACCGCAGAAGCCGCAGCGTCAGGCGCAGTGGATGTATCGGTTGAAATCTGATCGGTCATGTCGGATATCTCCGCGGCCATGATAGCGCCGGCAGGCGAACGTCAGCTGGTGACGACCCCAGCGAGCGAGCGCAGATGCTCCGGCAGCTCGGACGCTTCCTCGGCCGAGAAGCCCGGCCCGCGAAGCGACCCGTCAGACTCGAAGAAGGCGTCGTAGCGACCCCGGTTCTCCGACGCGTAGAGGAACGCCTCCGCGATTCCCACCAGGCGAAGCTCAGGGTTGTCGGCCAGGATGGCGGCTGGGGTCAGGCCATTCGAGCGCATCTCGAGCAGGTTACGCACAGTGAGCCGCGTCGCGAAGCAGAAAGGCTCGCCGTTCATGACCAATGGGTCGACCTTGACCCATTTGATGGTCATCGAATCAGACCCACTTGTCGTCGCCGATTCCGGCGCCCTTCCAGAAGAATCGGATCAACGAATTGCCCCTGTGATCGCCCGGCAGGCGCTGGTGCCATTTGAGGGTCCTCGCCCAACGTTCGAACAGCTCGTCCGCGACCTTGTTCTCGTCTGGGGTCATGACTGTTGCAGACGCCACGTGTAGCCCAGCCAGCATTGCCATGAAGTCGGCCATCGGCACACGTCGCCGGCGGTACACCGGCACCAGCCACTCGCCATAGCTGACGACGTATTGGTCTTCGCCGGTTTCCAATGCCTTGGCCAGCTGCTCGATGTGACGCTCGAAATCGCGCAGGAATAGACGCAATGCGGTCTCGTCGTAGCGTTCGGAGAAGCCCTCCTCGTCGCGGACGGTCGCCTGCAGAGC
>JBPCLD010000046.1:0-5280 GCA_051003655.1 Candidatus Limnocylindrales bacterium
ATGGTCCCGATCCGCGATGGAGTGACGCTCATCCGGCGTACCTGACGTCTGCGTCGCGCCGTTCCGGGCGCCCGATTCACAGCCAACCTCCAGCCAGCCGACAGACGGGACCAAGCGTGTCACTCCAGCATCGGGAGCGATCGGGCGACCAACGCCGGATCGATCAGATACCAACCCTGGAGGTAGACCGTCATGAAACGTTTGATCTGGTTGCCCGTCGCGGGCTTTCTGCTCGTCGCCGGCGCGACGGTAGCGGCCGCGGCGCCTAGCCTTGCCGACACCGCGCAATCCTTGCTGAACCTGCAGGCACCGGGCGTCAGCGCCTCCGGATCGCCGGCGCCGCCCGACGGATCGGGCGCGACCGGCGTTCGCGCCCTGGAGGTCGGCGGCGAAGGCTCGGTGCTCAGCGACGTGCTGGCAGAGCTGGTCACGGCCGGGACGATCACCCAGGCTCAGTCCGATGCGATTGTCGAGGCACTGACCACCAAGGCTGATGAGCGCCGCGCCGAGTTCGAGGCACAGTGTGCCGAGATGGAAGCGATGTTCACTCAGATCAAGGGCTTCCTCGAGGACGGCGTCATCTCGGCCGACGAGATCGCGCAGCTTCCTGCTGACAACCCCTTCACGAACCTGACCGACATCCTGGCCGACGGCCAGATCACGCAGGACGAGCTCGAATCGATCGGCCCGTTCGGTGGTGGTCACTTCTTCGGCGGCCCGCATCGCGGCCATCACGGCCCCGGCGACCACGGTCTGTGGTCTGGTCCCGACACGGACAACGAGACCAATGACGACGCCACCGACGCGACCGCGAGCCCGAACGCCAACGGCTAGCCCGAACGCCAACAGCTATTTCCCCAGCTGGCCGGGGAGCCGCTCCCTCAACTCTTCGGTCAGAACCCCTTCTCTCAGCCGGAGTCCCATCTAGGGGCTCCGGCTTCTCCGTGCGTCCTGGCCCCCTTGGTCCTACTCACCCGACGCCCCTTGGTTATGCCACGGATGCATAGATACGACGACTTTCTGGTCATCGGCCAAACCGGCCGAGCACTTAGCCTTCGCAGGGCTTGAAGTGCGCGCGCGTTATGTCGTGGGCGCATAGTCGGTCGCGAATCGCGCGCTGGGGGCAGACTCGGTTACTCATTCGACCGGAAAGCGCGTCCCATCCATTCGATGGCCGCATAACCCGCTGGTGAGCCGACGCAAACTTCCGAGGAAGCCGCCGTCGCCAAGCTGGTCGGATGTCGACACGGGAGCAGCGATTGATGACCGCGAAACGACGCGGCGAGCGACTTATGTTCTTGTTTGGGGAGGAAGTGCGTCACGCACGCATCGCGCTGGCAAGGTCGCAGGCGAGCATCGCCGCGTCGGCTCGAATGTCCCAATCGGCAGTCTTTCTCAAGGAGCGCGCGACGGGAAACCCGACCACCTATTGATAGTTGTAGCCGACACTCGCTCTAACCGTCGAGTACTGAGTGGGGGCGCCGCCCTGCTCGGTCGGCTCCCCATTCTGCTGCGGCGCGACGTAATCGCGGCATTGCGTGCTGGGAGACATCCGGGATCGGGTTTCGTTCTCTTCTGAGCTCGTCAGGTGGGGCGGGGGAGGGTCAGCGTGAAGGTCGCGCCGCCGCCGGGTGTATTTGAGTACTCGATTGAGCCGCGGTGGGCCAGCGCGACGGACGCGGCGATCGATAGGCCGAGGCCGGAGCCGCCGCGGTCGCGCGAGCGCCCGGTATCGGCTCGGTAGAAGCGGTCGAATATGTGCTCGACGTGATCCTGGTCAACGCCCGGCCCGTGGTCAGCCACGCTCAGCAGCGCGACACCGTCCCGCGCGGCGAGAGTTACGTCGACGGGGGAGTCGGCCGGAGTGTGGACGCGGACGTTGGTGAAGAGGTTGCCGATGACCTGGCGAAGCCGGTCCTCGTCGCCGCGCACGATCACGCTTGGCTCCACCTCTGCCTGGATCGGCCGCGACGGCTCGACGGCCCGCGCGTCGTTCAGGGCATCGTTCACCAGGTCGCTCAGCACGACGGGGTCCTCGCGCAAAGGACGGCCCTGGTCGAGCCGTGCGAGCAGCAGCAGGTCCTCAACCAACGCCGCCATGCGCCGGCTTTCCGTCCCAATGCGCGCCATCGCCTGCTCGAGCGCCGCTTCCTCGGACAACCCGCCGGCGCGGTAGAGCTCGGCGTATCCGCGCACGGCGGTCAATGGAGTCCGCAGCTCGTGCGAGGCATCGGCGACAAACTGGCGCAGCTGGGTCTCGGACCTCTCCTTCGCCGACAGAGCTGCCCGCTGCGATTCGAACGCCGACTGGATCTGATCGAGCATCGCGTCGAAGGCGTGCCCGAGCCGGCCGATCTCGGATCCGTCGTCGCGCACGCCAACTCGTGACGAGAGATCGCCGGCCGAGATCCGCACGGCTGTTCCCGTCATCTGCTCCAACGGACGGAGGCCGCGCCGAATGATGAACCAGCCGACCAGGAGCATTCCCCCAAGGACGATGAGGCCGACCACAACCAGGGCGCCGACGATCACGGCCATCGACTTCTCGACGTCGCTCAGCGGCGCGCCAAGGACGACGGTCAATGATTGAGGCGCCTGGAGGGTCAGCACACGATAGGAGATCGATCGGTCGACGGATGGCCGAGAGACGATCTCGTTGAGCGGCAACGGTGGCTCACCGGCTGCAGGAAGCGAGGGCAGCGGGTCGGGCGACCGACCGAAACCCGACGCCAGTGACTCAACAATCACACCATCGGCGTTAAGGATCAGGAGCGCAAAGCGTCGACCTGTCGGATCGCCGCCCCTGGGCGGCCCTGCCTCGAGAAGATCGGCGCCGCGCGCATTGCGGAGATCGGTATCGACCTGTCCGATGAGGTTCGCGCGCGTAAGCCCGACTACCAGCCCGCCGGAGACGACGAGTGCGGCAGCCAGCAACAGCCCGAGAGATAGGAGTAGCCGCGTACGAAGTGTCACGCGAGATCGCGTGGGGCTTGCGTCAGTCGGCCTCGGCGCGAAGCGTGTACCCGAAGCCGCGGACCGTCCGGATCAGCTTGTCGTGGCCCGAGTCGAGCTTGCGCCGCAGGTAGCTGATGTAGGTCTCGACGACGTTGTCGTCGCCGTTGAAGTCGTACTGCCAGACATGGTCGAGGATCTGCTGCTTGGACAGCACCCGCTCGGCATTGAGCAGGAGATAACGGAGCAGTCGGAACTCGGTCGGCGAGAGTCGAACCTCCGCTCCGGCGCGCCAGACCTGGTGGCGGTCTTCGTCCATCTCCAGGTCGCGATAGTTGAGGCGATGCGCATCGTCGACGCCGCCGCCATTGACCGCACGCGTTCGGCGCAGGAGCGCCGCGATGCGCAGGGTCAGCTCCTCGAGCGAGAACGGCTTGGTCACGTAGTCGTCGCCGCCGCGGATGAACCCGGTTACGCGATCGTCTTCGGCGTCTCGCGCAGTGAGGAAGATCACCGGCACGAAATCGCCATCGGCGCGAAGGCGGCGACAAACCTCGAACCCGTCGATGT
Source organism: Candidatus Limnocylindrales bacterium (assembly GCA_051003655.1). Taxonomy (GTDB): domain Bacteria; phylum Chloroflexota; class Limnocylindria; order Limnocylindrales; family CSP1-4; genus JALYGJ01. The sequence goes on from JBPCLD010000046.1 coordinate 3,523, forward strand.
CGGGCAGCATCACGTCGAGAACGACGAGGTCGGGCGGAGTTCGCGAAGCCGACTCGAGCGCAGCCGAACCGGTCCGCGCGGTCGTCACCTCGTAGCCCATGTAGCGCAGGGCAGTCGACAGCAGCTCGGTGATCGGCGCCTCGTCATCGACGACGAGCACGCGCCCCCGGCGCTCGGGTTCACTGCCTTCAGTCCGCGTGGACGGGGAGGGGACGCGAGATGCGAGGCTCATGAGTCGTATTTCACGCGGGAAACATTAGAGCTTGCTGTGAATCTGCCCTGAGCTCGCTGCGCACGTCGCGCGCGCGAGTCGCCAGAGCGCAGTCGACTCACAGCAACTCCTCAGCGCCCATCCGGCCGGCCCACAGCATCTCTCTGCAGACTGCACGTACCAGACATCGCCGGTTGCTCCTGGCGCTCCTCGTCTCCCTCCTCGTCGGGGAGTGGCGGGAGTAACCCGCGTCTGGTTTTTTCCTCTCAAGTCAGGGCAGATCGCTCCGCTTGGTCACGAAACCGTCCTGATCGCCAAGGTTGATCGGGGGCAGGCCCTACTGAGGCCCTGGTTCGCGCAGCGCGACCGATGCGAGAGTGGCGATGAAGCGCGCGCCCACGTTGAGTGACTCGATGCGGGCGAATTCCAACCCGGCAGCCGCCGCCTGCTCCCGTGCGCCCACATCGATGTCGTAAAGAATCTCGAGGTGGTCGGCCAGAAACTGGACGGGCGCGACCAGCACCGATCGCGCACCCGCGGCTGCGAGCTTCGGCATCAGGTCAGCGAAGTCGGGCTTCATCCATTCGCCAGGCTCGTGGCCGGCGCTCTGCCAGCAGAACCGCCATCGGCCGAATTCGAGGCCGGCCCGGTCGGCGACGGCCCTTGCTGTGGCCTGTAGCTGGGCGATGTAGTCGGGTTCCTGGTCGGCGACACGACGGGGTATCGAGTGCGCTGTGAGCAGCACCGGCACCGCGTTGCGTTCCTCGGCCGGAAAACGCTCGAGCGCCTCCTCGATGCGTCCAGAGATGGCGGCGATGAAATCTGTGTCCATGTGCCATGGGCCGGCCAGCTCGACCGACACGCGCCGGTCGATCTCAGCAAGTGCGGCCTCGATCGCTCGCCGATAACCGCCCATAAGCAGGTCCGAGTATTGGGGAGACATCACTATCGCGACAACGCGCTCGATCCCGTCATCGGTCAGCGCCGTCAATTGGTCCTCGATCGAGGGTGCGGAGAAGCGCATCGCGGCGCGCACCACCGCTGTCTCGCCCAAGCGCGCTTCGAGCGCGGCTGCCTGCGCGACGGTGATCGCGATGAGCGGTGAGCCGCCGATGAGCTCGTAACGTCTGCGGAACTCGGTGACGAGCTCATCGCGCGGCTCGCGACCACCCCGCACCGCCGTCAGGTAGCGCCACATGTCGTCCGGCGAGGACGGCGAGCCGTAGGTCATCAAGAGGACACCGAAGCGTCCGCCGTGTGGGGTCACGCGCGCAAGGTCGCGCTGTGAACGTAGTCGACCAGTTGACGCAGGATTGCTGGATCGCTCTCAGGCAGCACACCGTGACCAAGATTGAAGATGTGGCCGGGTCTGCTGGCCGCTCGCCGTAGCACGTCGTCCGCCCCGCCCTTCGTCGCCTTCCAGCCGGCCAGCACGCGCGTCGCGTCGAGATTGCCCTGCACGCCGCGCTCGTAGCCAACCCGCGCCCAGGCGACATCCAGCGACTGGTGCGCGTCGATGCTGATTACGTCGCCACCGGCCGCAGCCA
>JBPCLD010000047.1:0-5051 GCA_051003655.1 Candidatus Limnocylindrales bacterium
ACGTGGTGGATCTGCCCCCGATCAGCAACTGAACGGTGTCTCCGGGTCCCTTATCCGGAATAGTGTTGTTGCGAGCGACCTGGTTGATCACCACCGCCCCGGTTTCGGCCCGCTCCAGCCAGCGGCCTTCGCGCAACCTGGGTGGTGTGAACATGGTCGCGTCTGACGGAACCCCGATCAGGGAAACGCGTCCGTGGCCCTGGTCGGGATACGTTCGCGTGACGGGAATCTGGCCGGGCCCGGCGAGGCCGGTCGGGATGACGTACAGACCCTCGACCAGGTTGACATCGGGCGCCGACTCCAGCAGGGCGGTGACTCCACCGATCGAGGTGGGGCTCGCCAAGACCACCTCGACGTCCCATCGGCGCTCCTCTATTTGTTGCTGACCGATCGCCGCGACTCCCGCACTCAGCGACACCCCAGCCACGAATACGGTGCCCGCACTGGCCAGCAGGCCGACCGAGAGCAGGAACCGCGCTGGACGCCGAACGGTATTTCGAAGCGCCATAAGCAGGCCACGATCCACCCGTGCCACGCGGCTGAGCCTGGCCACTACGCCGGTCGCCACGCTGGGGTTGGTGCCACCGCCGTGATGGTCGATGGCCGCACGGACCGTGATGCGGGCGGTCCTGATCAGCGGTACAAGGGCCATCAGCGGCGGCAGAGCCAGGCCACAGGCGAGGACGACCAGATAGGCCCACAACGGAGCCTCCAGACTCGCGGGTTCGATGCCCAGGAACCCGAGGACCAGGCTCACGAAGGCGCGGCCGATCAGGATCGCGGGAGCCAGCGCGATCAGGGTCGCAATGGCCGCCACGAACAACGTCATGGCGAGGTAAAAGGCCCCAATGCGGCCCGACCGGGCACCGATCGCCTTTAAAATGCCGATTTGGGGGATCTGCTGTGTAAAGATGCCGTTGAGCATGTTGGCGACCAGGATTGTGCTGAGCAGCACAGCCGCCGATCCGCCGGCAAGCATCGCTCCGATCAACGCATCGGATTGCCACTGGTGGGGGTGCGCGTACGGCGGCGGAACCTGGATCTCGCGGAGAGCGAGACCGAAATCACGCTGCAGCCACGCACCGACGTCACCGGCCACGGCCACGACGGCATCACGATCCCGGCTCGGCACCATCTGCCCCGGGTCAGCCACCTGGATCTTCAGTTGGTCGAACATGGCCGGCGACCCTGGCCCGGCCAGTGACGCGGACGACAGATATGCGCGCCCCGTCTGCTCCTGGGGCGAGGGCGACAGGCTGGGGTCATAAACGGTATCCGCGACCCGCAGCTGGAGACGCTCACCGCCCGGCGTATGGACGGTCATGCTCTCGCCGACCGCCACACCGAGCAGCGCCAGTGAGTCACGCGCGACGAAGACCTCACCGGCCGACGGTGGCCAACTGCCCTGCTGCACGTCGAACCTCGCCATCCGCATCGGGTCATCCGGCGCGGCCACGAAGACCTGGAGCGGGATGTCGAGCAGGCGGCCGTCGATCTCGATGTCGCCAAGGAACTGTGTCCGCCCGGTTGCCTCGATCACTCCCGGCCGGGTCTTCGCCTGGGCCGCGATGGACGCCATTACTGTGGCGTCGATGGGCTGATCGAGCAGGATCGTCGCCGACGCCGGCTGCGTGCTCATGTACGCGTTGCCGGTTTCGCGGCCTAAAGCCCCCCAGGCGAAGACCATGCCGCCGAACACGGTCAGGCTGACCGCGATGGCGACGACCATGAGCAGGATCCGCGACCACGTGGCCCGCAGGTCACGGAGCAGCTTGACCGTGAGCAGCCCGATCATGCCGTAAGCCTCGCTTGCGCGGTTTCGTTCTCGACGACGCGGCCGTCCCGGAGAGTCACTTCGCGACCGACCATCGAGCGGATGTCGCGTTCATGGGTGACGACCACGATCGTCTGCCCGTCGGCGTTCAGGTCGGCGAAGAGTTGCAGCACCGCCTGGGCGGTGGTCGAATCCAGGTTGCCGGTCGGCTCGTCGGCGAGCAGCAGCGGCGGGTCGTTGGCCAATGCCCGGGCTATCGCAGCGCGCTGCTGCTGACCGCCCGACAGCGTCGTTGGCATCTTGTCCGCCTGGTCGGCGACGCCCATCCGCTCCAGAAGGAGCTGCGCGCGATCGCGCCGGGCGTCGGCCGGGATTTTCCTCGCGAAGTCCATCGGCAGCATCACGTTCTCGATTACGGTGAGCGTGGGCAGCAACTGGAAGAACTGGAATACGAGCCCGACGCTGCGCCCTCGCCAGGCTGCAAGGCCGTCTTCCGACAGCGAACCGAGATCGGCGCCGGCGGCGTGAACCGTTCCCGATGTGGGCCGATCTATGCCGGCGACCAGATTCAGCAACGTTGTCTTGCCGCTGCCTGACCGGCCCACTACAGCCACGAATTCGCCCGGCGCTATGTCGAGGCTGAGGTCGTTGATGGCGGTGAACTCTCGCGCGGCCAGCGGATAAGTCTTGACGACGTTGCTGACCCGGATCGCAGACCCCGCGGTCGCCATCAGTGGAGGCCGGGCGGCGGTGTGTGGCCGCCAGGGCCGCCCACCAGCATGATCGCGACGACAAGCAGGACGACGATGATGACTGCGATGCCCAGCACCCTCAACCAGCCCGGTATGCCGCCTTCGCGAGGTTTAGTTGGGTCTGCCACGAGCGTTCTCCTCTTCAATGTCCGCCGGTGGACCACGCTATGGGAACGGCGGCGCAGGAGAAACGCCTTGTGGGGGGAACTTTGCCCTCCCCCATCCGTGGAGGTGGATCATCTCCAAGGGGGATTTAAGGGGAAGTCAGTCGAGGTACTCTCGCAGGCCGTGTCATCCACTGCGACGTCGTTGAGCCGCTTGGCCGCTTGGCCCTGGTCGGGCGCGATCGTCGATATCGCCCTCGCCCTCGCCACGTTCGGAGGTTCGGTCGCGGTCATCGCGCACGGCGGGATCGGGCCGGCCCAGCCTTCGTCGGGCGAGCTCGACCTGGTTAGCGTTTCGCTCGCCGCCTGCGCAACGCTTCCTCTGGTCGCCTGGCGGCGGTTCCCACTCGCGGTGTTCGCGGTGACGGCGGCTGCGAGCGTGGTCGTGGCCGGCCTCGGTTATCGGCTCGACGTGCTGCTCGGCCCGGGCGTGGCACTGTTCCTGCTCGCGTCGAGCCGCACGCCTGAGTCCGCATGGACAGGGCGCACTACCGTCGTCGTGGTTGGCTTCTACGCGGCTTATCTGGTCGCGGCCGCTGCCGTGGAGGGCACCCTCCCCGCCAGTGAACTGCTCCACACTGGGCTCGCCTGGGCCGTCGGCTGGTTCGCCGGCGAACGGATGCGACTCCGCCGCGAGCAGATCGTCGAGCTGAACGCACGCGCCCTGCGGGCAGAGCGCGACGCGCAACGCGACCGCCTGCTGGCGGTGGCCGAGGAGCGCGCGCGCATCGCACGCGACCTCCATGATTCGGCCGGCAACGCGGTCAACGTGATTGCCGTCCGCGCCGGTGCGGCACGGCTTCGGCACCGGCAGGATCCGGCCCACTCGTTCACGGCCCTGGAGGCGATCGAGGAGATGGCGCGGCAGACCGCGGAGGAGATCGACCAGATCGTCGGCTCGCTGCGCGAGCCGGGATCAGCGAACGGCCTCGTCGAGGCGCCCAACGGCATGGCGTCGCTTGAGACGCTCATCGGGCGCCATCGAGAGGCCGGGCTCGAGGTCACGCTGGTCGATTCGGGTCCCATGCCACCGCTCGGCGCGGTCGTCGACCAGGCCGCATACCGAATTCTGCAGGAGGCACTCACCAACGCCGCGCGACATGGAGCTGGCAGCGCACGGATCGAGCTGGCCTTTGGCCACGAGTCAGTCGATCTCACCGTCACCAATCCTGCGCGGACAGTCCGCTCGTTGCAGTCCGGCGGGCACGGGCTGATCGGCATGCGCGAGCGGGCGATCCTACTGGGCGGCAGCTTCGAGGCCGGCCTCGCCGACGGGACATTTCGGGTCCGCGCCCGCATTCCATACGGAGGCAAGCACCCTTGACGCGGGTACTGATCGCCGACGACGAGGACCTGATGCGTGCCGGACTGATCGAGCTTCTTACCGCCGATCCGGGGATCGAGATCGTCGGCCAAGCGTCGACCGGTCGGCAGGCGGTGGAACAGGCGCGCCGCTTGACGCCTGACGTCGTGCTGATGGACGTTCGGATGCCCGACCTCGACGGAATAGCTGCGACCCGTGAACTGACGAAGGCTGCGCCTGACGTGAAGGTCCTGATCCTGACGACGTTCGAGCAGGACGACTATGTCTTTGGTGCACTGCGAGCCGGCGCCTCGGGCTTCCTTCTCAAGCGAACGCGGCCCGAGCAGTTGATCGCGGCGGTGCACACGATCGCCGATGGCGACTCCCTTCTTTCACCGTCGGTCACCCGGCGGGTCATCGATCGGATGGCCCGGCAACCGACTCCCGATCTGTCAAATCAGGCCAAGCTCGATGATCTGACGCCGCGCGAGCGGGAGGTCCTCGGACTGATAGCGCGCGGTCTCTCGAACCGCGAGATCGCATCTGCGTTGGTCGTTGAGGAGTCCACCGTCAGAACCCACGTCAAGCACGTATTGATGAAACTTGACCTGCGCGACCGGGTCCAGGCCGTGATCTTCGCCTACGAGACCGGCCTGAACGGGAGCCAGGCGACGACGCCGGACCGGGCGCGGACGATACGGGACGCAGCTGGGAACTGAATTTGACCGGTCCGCAGCACGAGTCCAACCGCTCGCGGCGGTTCGCGTAGTCGTGAAGTAAGTGGCCGATGCCCTCTGCGCGTGAATAGGACGTGGAGCTGACCGAGACATACGCAGGAGCCTGGGCCCGCGATGAGGCCGATAAGCACCTCGCCATGACGAGCTTCGCCGCGTTTTACACCGCCTCCCGGGATTCGGTCTACCGGGCGGTCCTTGTCACCGTCCGCGACCAGCATCGCGCCGAGGACGCCGTCCAGGAAGGGTTCGCGCGCGCGTATGCAAACTGGGACACGGTCCACCAGCATCCGAACCCCGTTGGTTGGGTAGCCCGGGTCGCGC
>JBPCLD010000048.1:0-3703 GCA_051003655.1 Candidatus Limnocylindrales bacterium
GAAGGACTCGAACCTTCAACCAGCTGATTAAGAGTCAGCTGCTCTACCATTGAGCTAGCGGCCCACGAAGCTCGATTTTACCCCAGGACGGTCGATGGACAGACTTAAAGCCGAGAACGCCGGAGCAATCGAGGACGAGCAGCCCGCGCCGACCGAGGACGAGCTACCTCTCGAACACGCTGGCGAAGGCGAAGTCCACGACGATCCGGTCGACGATGCCTCGGCCGATTCCTTCCCGGCCAGCGATCCGCCATCCTTCACTGGATCGAGCACGAACCGAGATCCAGCCGATCAGGGCGAGGGCTGACCCAGCACTACGAAACCCTCGACATCAATGCGCGGGCGGCCACTAGTGCCGGAGACGATCACCTTCAGGCTATGCGGGCCCGCGGCCAACCCTGTGGCTGTAAAGGCGATGCGACGGGGCGAGGTCGATCCGACGAGATCCACCTTGGCGACCAACACTCCGTCCCGGTAAACCTTCGCCTTGCCTCGGTTCGAACCACGAGTCGAGATCCATGCAACTTCGGTACCGTTGAAGCTGAACCTCGCTTTGGCGCCAGCGACAGTTGAGTAGCGAACCGATCCCCAATTCTGCGTGGCCGGCAGCACAGACCAGGCGCCCGTGTAGATGGCCGAGCCTTCCTGGAATCGACCGATCGCCCACGGTCCAGACGTCGAGGACGTGGCAGTGTTTCCGACGCCGTCCGTGGCGGTGACGCGCAGCCACTCAGTTGCACCGTCGACGCTGACGGTGGAGGTGCCGCCCTTTCCACCTGCGGCGAGATTGATCCAATCGGTGCCGTTGGCACTGCCCTGAAGATGCGAGCTGGCGATCCCACTGGTCGCATCAGCGGCGGACCATGTCACCTGCAGCGGGACGAGTCCCGACGTCGAGATCGTGCCACTGGTGGCCAGATGGACGGCAGTGACCGCTGCATCGGGCGCGTTGCCGTCCACGACCAGCACGGCGCTTGCGTAGCGAGTCCTAGAACCGGCAGAGGCCGACACGACGAGGGGATAGACGCCGTCAGCCATGCCTTCCGGCACGTCGATACTGAGAGTGGTCACGTCACCCGGGCCCGGTGCAAGGCTCGCTGTTGGTGAAAAGCTGGCTGTGGCCGCGAATTCGTCGCCCACGGCGTAGTCGACTTGACCCGTGACACTACTACCGCGAGACAACGTGGCGGTCAATTGTCCGCTCCCTCCGGCCTCGATCGCGATCGACCGCTGATTCAGCTCGAGCGCGAATTCGTTCGCGGCCACGCTCGGGTGGCAGTCAGCCTGGCCCCGCCCAACGGCCGCCCAGGCCAGCTCCGCGGCCGCGCGATGACTGTCGGAGCCCTGGAAGAGTTGCTTCGCCATCGCGCGCGTCGTGTCGTGCGCCTGGCAGAAGTTGGCGTCCGTCGGCAGGGTGCCCCACGCCGCGAAGAGGATCTCGGTTGCGTCGGCGAGCGGGATGGCCGGCACCAGAACGTCGCAGTCCGCCTGGGAGTCGGTCGGCCCTGAGCAGCGCGCGTTCCTGCCGCCATTGGCCATCAGGTAGAAGGCGTGCGACGGGATCGTGCTGTTGATGTGGACGCCGAAGTTGTCGCCCGAACCCAGGTACATGTCCTGCCAGTGGCCAGGCTGTCCCGCGCTCTCCGGATCGGCCAGATTTCGGAAGCCGAAGTCAGGCCCGCCAAGGATCGCATCCTCGCCGACCCACCAGTCCGGGCAAGAGGTCTGCCCAGCCTGGCGGCGACAGTTGGAGGACGTGGACTCGTTGAGCTGCCACTCCATCGCCGTGGCCATAATGTCCGAGATTGCCTCGTTCAGGGCTCCCGACTGGTGGTGATAATCGAGCTGGGCCCGGCACTGCGTCACGGCGTGGGTCATCTCGTGCGACACGATGTCCTGGCTGCCGGAGAGCCCACCGAGCGTCGCCCCGTCGCCGTCGCCAAACACGAAGTACTTGCTGAATCCGTCCCAGAATGCGTTGGCATAGCCTCCGAACGGCCACTCGTCGTAGTGAACGACGGCACGGATTTGCCCCAGCGGCGGACCCGTCGCCACACCCACACCATTCACGCACGGCGTGCTGAGGAAATCGAAGCCGCCGACGTTAGCCGGGTCCAGGTAGTAGTTGTCCGTCAGCCGGCCGTAATACTCGGCGTCGACTGCGTGGCGCTCGTAGGCCGCGGCCCAATCGTTGTCGTTCGCCCAGCCGGCTTTCAGGTTGTCGGCCAGGACCGCCAGGCCTGGTCCGTAGTAGTCGTCTCGTTGGGCATCGTAGGTGGACATCCGCCCGTCGGCCGTCTGCATGCGCCAGACCCCGCTGACCAGCGTGGTGAGGTCGTCGGAGGAGCCCGGCTCTTCGTCCCGGAGGCTCTTGCGATCGCCACGGACGCCGGTGCCCATGCCCGGTGTCGCATGATCGATTTCGTCCCAGGCGTCCAGGACGGCGCCTGTCTCCGCGTCGATCTCGTGGATCACATAGATGCCGGGCGCTCCCGATTCGACGCGCTGGAACAGACGCCCTGTCAACGGATCCAATCTCAGCTGTGTTCGGTGCTGCAGACCCGCCGCGGGCGGTCGGGCGCCTTCGTGGAGCAGCGTCCGGTCGGCCACCGCACGGCCGATGGCCGCTTTGCCGTCGACCAGCAGACGGTTCCTGATGCCGACGGCGGGATAGTGGGCGCCGACTACCAGCTCAGCATTTGCGCCGCGTCTGACAACCGTGAGCTGTGAGCCTTCCACCAGCGCACTGAAGGGTTGCACGTATTGCTGGTAGCGCTCGTAGGTCAGCCCCCTGCGCTCGTCGCGCCACGTCCGGACGAGCCTGACGTCCGCGGGTAGGCGGAAAGCTGCCGCCTGGTTGCCCTCGAGAACGCGAAATCCGGCCTGCGCAGCTGCTGGCGGGCCGGCCGCGGCGACCGACGTGGTCGCGAGCACACACAAAACCACCGCGAGAGAAATGGTGGTTGGGAAAAATCGACGACGGAGCAAGCGCTCCTCCACAGTTCCGGCCAGAGCATGGCGGCCGGCCCCCAGCAGACGCTACGTGAAGGGCTGATCCTCAGGAATTGCCCAGTTGACGAGGCGTACCCGCCAATTGTCACGTTTTGTCGTCAATCCGTCTGGTCAGTCGCGGCCATGCGGTCAAGGTACTCGGCAATCTCGGGCAACGCGACAAGACGCTTGTGGAAGTAATCGTTGACCGCCGTCATGGTCTCAAGCCGCAGAGACTCGACCTCGTCGCTGCGGCCGCCGTGCTTGCGACCGGAAAGCTCATCGCGCAGCCGCAGCAGCTGGGCGACGACCTGGGCTTCCTGTGGTCCCTCCATCGCGCCGATGGCCGACATGATCAGCTGGTCAGCCTGCTGCACGAGTACTTCGGAGTCGAACGGCGAGCCCTCAACTGCGGCCTCGTCCAGCGTGCGGATCAACGCCGCAAGCTGGTAGAGCGCGGTCGTCGGCTCATCGAACAGCTCGCGAATGTAGGCTGCCGCCGCGTACTGGCCCGACAGACGGAAGATGTTGTACAGGCGACGTGCGACCTTGCCCCAGTTCGGGTCCTTGACGCTGTATTTCCATACCTCGTGCTCGAGCTGCTTGACGTAGTCGTCGACCGCATCGGTCGAAAGGTCCTTGATCAGCCGGTCGAACAGCGGCCTGGAGTCAACATCGATGTAGACCTCCTGGAAATACGGATCCAGGAACC
>JBPCLD010000049.1:0-7336 GCA_051003655.1 Candidatus Limnocylindrales bacterium
CACGAGCTCTCGATCGCCAGGATTCGGCCGCTAGCAGCGCCAGCGCCGCTCAACCAGCTGCCTCGGGCATGCTCTCCGGGTCACGTGGAGCGCCGCCATAGCGCTGGTCGAGCTCGGCGAAGCGCGCTTCCATGTCGGGCGTCGCGAGCGGCTCAGTCGTCAGGATCAGGGCGTCTTCGCCGTTGTCGGAGTAGTAGCGCGGCCGAACACCAACCGGGTGGAAGCCAAACTGCTGGTAGAGCGCCCGCGCCGGGCCGTTCGACAGCCGGACCTCGAGCGTCATCAGGCGTGCTCCAAGCTCGCGTGATGTGCGCATCAGCTCGACCAGCAGGCGTCCGCCGATGCCGTGTCGGCGCCACCGGGGCAGCACCGCAATCGTGGTGACGTGCGCCTCGTCGACCATCAGCCACAGGCCGCCATATCCGACTGTCTCCTCCCCTGCGCGCACGACCACGTAATGCGCCAGGCGGTTCGTCTGCAGCTCCTGGCGGAACGCGTAGTCGGGCCAGGGCACAGGAAAAGACTCGCTCTCGATGCGATGAACGGCGGCCACATCGTCGAGCGTCATTCGCTCCGCGGCGAGCCTCAGCGGAGGTCGGGCGACCACGTCATCTCCGCCGCTGCCTGGGTGATTCCGCGTGGGAGTGCCACGTACGCCGGCACCAGGCGCGCCACGTCGCCACTCCGTCCAGCGGCCAGTGCCTTCGTGCCCAATAACGCCAGCGCCCGGCCGAGGCCCGCGAGTGCCGCCTGTCCACGCTCGATCGCGTCGTCCGAGATGTCGTCGGCGCCCTCGACGTCCACCGCTATCAGCTCGGCGTCACCAACGGCCTCGGCGAAGGCGGCCTCGCCGGCGACGAGCTGGGCGGGTTCCGGATCCAGCACCGAGCCATCCTCGATGACCATCCGATCAACATACCGGTCTGCCGCGCCCGCTGGCAGGGTCACCGCGACCTCCCGGCGCACGCCATCACCCCATACCGCGGCCAGGGCAAGAGCCTGCGTCGTCGAAACGCCAACGACTGGGATCTCGAGGGTGTAGGCGATGGTCTTTACCGTGGCCAGGCCGATGCGCAGGCCGGTGAAGCTGCCCGGCCCGACTCCGACGATGATGCCAGTCAGGTCGGACGGGGTCGCATTTGCTGCTGACAGAAGCTCGTCCAGGCGTTGAAGGAGCTGCTCACCATGACGGTGCTCGCTTCGCCACTGGCGCTCACCGACGACGTCGCCATCGCCGCCGACAAGGGCGAGTGTGGGCGTCCGTGTTGCCGTGTCCAGCGCAAGGATCAGGCTCCTTCCGCTCACCGCTCCACCTTCGCTTCCCGAGCCCACCTCTCGGCCGCGTATACGTAGCTGTTCGGATCGGAACCGGCCGCGGCGACCGTAACCCGCCGTTCGTCGTCGCCGACCACCTCGATCGAAACCGTTGTCCGAGCAGGATCCAGCTCTTCGGGCAGCCGGTCGCCCCACTCGCTCAGGGTCACGCCGTCGAGCTGTCGCTCGTCGACCATGCCACCGGCGATCGCCTCCTCCGCGCCCGACAGCCGGTAGAGATCCTGGTGAAAGAGTGGCAACCGGCCGGCGTACTCGGCCATGAGGGTAAAGCTCGGGCTGTTGACCACCTCGGTGACGCCGAGGCCGCGCGCGAAACCCTTGGCGAACTGCGTCTTGCCCGCGCCGAGCGGACCAACAAGGGCGATCCGGTCGCCCGCCCGCGCCACACTGCCCAGAGCCGCGGCAAATTCGCGCGTGTCTTCGACGGAACGTGTGTGAAGGATGGCGGCGGCCGCGGTAGGCAAGGGGGTGTCGGTGGTCACATCCCCAGTTTGCCGGTTATCGGAAGATCGGGCGCCTCAGGCGTCGCAGCCGGGCTCTTCGTCGATCTCCTCGAGGCGCTCGATGAGTCGCTCGATCCCGCTCTCGTCGGCGAGGACGCGCTGCATGGCTGCAGATCCGCCACCGAAGATGGAGTTGAGCACCGGGTCAAAGAAGAGCATCGCCTGGCTGCCCAGCGCGCGATACGGGCGGCTGGCCTCCAGGAACATCATCGCCGGGCCAGTCATCCCGTAGAGCTGGATTTCGCGCGCGACGTATTCAACTGGGTCGTCGAAGCGCAGCTCTTCGGTGACGGGTCCGCTCATCGGTTCCGATCTCCCTTTGTGGATTGGCCGGTGTTCGAGACCCGGGTCTCCGCGTTGAGTGTCCGGAGCCCCACTAGTACGGAGCCGGCATGGTACACCCGGGGTATACGGTAGGACATGCCTGTGGCCACTTCCCACGGAATCGTGTTGCGCGCCTGCGCCAGCTCACCAGTACTTATGTCCTGCTCTCCCTGCGAGCCGAGCAAGACAAACTCGTCGTCCAGGCGCACGCCAGAGACGTCAGTCACGTCAGCCATCACGGCGTCCATCGCCACGGTGCCAACCAGCGGCGCGCGCTGACCACGTATCAGGACGCTACCCCACGGGGCGGGACGAGGGATGGCATCCGCATAGCCTGCCGGCAACGTGGCGATGACCGAATCCCGCTCCGTGCGCCAGCGCCCGCCGTAGCTGACCCCCACGCCGGGAGGGAATCGCTCGATTCGGAGCGCACGACACTTGAGCCCCATTGCCGCTCGCAACCTCTCGGCGAACGCTCGCTCACGTTCAGGCATCGGCAGGTCGGCCGGCAGCAGCCCGTAGAGAGCTAGACCGATGCGCACTCCCTCGTAGGCCGGCGTTCGGCCGGTGAAGAAGCCGCCGGTCGCGGCCAGGTGGCGTCTGGGCAGCGGCAATCCGGCTTCGGTCACCAAGGCCGCAGCTCGGTCGAACTCGGCAACCTGGGCGGTGGTCACGCTCTCGTTTTCGGCCGCCGCGATGTGCGTCCAGAGGCCGCCCGTCCTGACCCGCGGTGTCGCGTTCAGGCGGCCGATCAGCGCGGGCACGTCCCCGGGCATGACGCCGCCGCGGGTCAGGCCTGTCTCCACCTCGACATGAACGACGAGCTCGCCGTCGCCGGCGTTCGCGACCCAGCGGTCAAGCGTCTCAGCCGTGCCGGGGAGATCCGCGGCCACGATCTCGACGTCGTTCGCGGCAGCCCTCGCAACCTCACCGGGCGGGATCGCAAAGAGCACGAGGATCGGGATGGCCACGCCCGCTTCCCGGAGCGCCAGGGCCTCATCGAGCGACGCCACGCACAGCCGATCCGCGCCAGCCGCCTCGAAGGCCCGGCCGACGGGCGCCAGACCGTGTCCGTAGGCGTCTGCCTTGACCACGGCATTGACCTCGACGCCCGCTCCGGCCATCTCGCGCACGATTCTGAGGTTGCCGGCAAGGGCGTCCTCGTCGATCTCGAGCCAGACGCGACGCGGAAGCGGCGGCAGACCCGCCGCGCTCAGCCGTTGGTCGATCGATTCAGTCAACACGCTTCGTCGCGAGCTCATGCCGCGCCACGGCGATCTCGTACGGCAGCTCAGACGCCAGCAGACCGCCGTCGCCCAGGCGTGCGCTGAGTCGCTCCCCCGCCATTGCATGCAGGTAGACGCCGAGACACGCTGCGCCGAAGGGCTCGACGCCCTGGGCCAGCAGCGCGCCGATCAATCCGGCAAGCACGTCGCCGCTGCCCGCTGTCGCCAGCGCGGAGTTTGCGAATGGTGAGATCGCGACACGCCGTGAGGGTTCTCCGATAACCGTGTATGCACCCTTGAGGACCACGACCTGGTCGAACCGCTGCGTAGCTTCAAGACATCGATCCATGCGCTCCCTGTCCGACGGCCCGACCGGTGACCCGGTCAATCGCGCGAACTCTCTCGGATGCGGTGTCAGTACGAGATTGCGCCCACTGTCCCGCCACCATTCGCCACTCCTGGAAAGCATGTTCAGAGCACCGGCGTCGACAACTGCGGGAGCACCCATCATCGAGACGAGCCCGATGATCAGAGCCCGGTAGTCGTCGCTTTCCTTGAGCCCCGGTCCAACCACCAGAGCACCAGCTTCGAGCGACGTGATCTCGTCGATCGATCGTTCATGATCGATAGCTCCGCCTCTGGTTTCGGGCAGGCCGAGCAGGATCGCCTCAGGGAGGCGGCCGGCGAAGACGGGCCTCAGAGATTCGGGCACCGCGATTGCCACCAGCCCTGAACCACCGCGGGCTGCGGCCAGCGCCGTCATGTACGCAGCGCCGGCATAGTCCAGCGATCCCGCGACGCACACCACTGTCCCGAACGTGCCCTTGTGTGCGGTGGAATCGCGCTTCGGCAACAGTTGCGCGCAGTACGCGTCATCGAGCCGGATTACCGCAGACGGGTCAGCCTCCGCCACTAAGGCTCTCGCGCTCCATGTCACGCAGCCGCTCCATCCGCGCCAATATCTGGCGCTCGCGACTGTCGAGACGCTCCTCGATATCGGGCGGGAAGATGAACACGCCGCCGGCCGTGCGAATGCCGAATGCGATGGCAACCGCGTAGTCGCCCTCGTGGCTGATCGAGACCGCAATGCGACCCATGCCGAGCTGCTCCGCGCGTGTCTTTGCACGTCCGTGCAGGCGCACCGACGGGGCGCCGGTCGGGAGGCGAAGGATCTCGATGTCGCGCCAGCCGACGCCGCGGACACCGAGTCCGAGCACCTTCGAGACGGCCTCCTTGGCAGCCCAGCGACCGGCGAAGTTCTGCGGTCGGTTGCGGACGTAACGCTGCTCGTTGTCGGTCAGGACGCGCTTTGGGAAGCGGTCGGGGAAGCGCTTGAGCGCGGACGCGATCCGCTCGATCTTGATGATGTCGATACCGAGCTCGGTCGTGCCCTCGGGCACAGGAGGCAGCGCCATAGGCGGCTGAGGCTACTCGACAGTCACTGACTTCGCGAGGTTGCGCGGCTGGTCCACGTCCGTGCCTCGTGCGACCGCCGTGTGGTAGGCGAAGAACTGGAGCGGGATGGCGGCCAGGATCGGGCTGAGCTCCTCGATCGTCTCGGGCACCCAGAGGATGTCGTCGGCGTAGTCGCGCATCGCATCGTCACCTTCCGTGCCCACAGCGATTACCCGCGCGTCTCGGGCACGCCCCTCCATCACGTTGCTGATCAGCTTTTCCTGCACAGAGGAGCGCGTTGCGATCGCGACGAGTGGCACCTCGGCGTCGAGCAGCGAGATCGGCCCATGCTTGAGCTCGCCCGCGGCGTACCCCTCGGCATGGACGTAGCTGACTTCCTTGAGCTTCAGCGCGCCCTCGAGTGCGACCGGGTAGGTCATGCCCCGGCCGACGAACATGAATCCACGCGAGTTCACGTAGCGCCGGGCCAGCTCCCGTGTCGGCTCGGACAGGACGATGGCCCGCGCCGCCTTGTCGGGCAGCGCGTGCAGCTCGGCGGCAAGCTGCCGCTCGCGCTCGCGCGGCAGGCGGCCGCGATACTTGGCCATCTGGGCAGCGAGCAGGATCAGGGTGGTGACCTGGGTGGCGAACGTCTTCGTCGCGACCACGGCGATCTCGGGCCCCGCCTGGAGGAACAGCACCGCGTCCGCCTCGCGCGTGATCGCCGAGCCGACTGTGTTGGTGATGGCAATGATCGGGCAGCCCTGCTGGCGCGCGTAGCGGGTGGGCGCGATCGTGTCGGCCGTCTCGCCCGACTGGGTGACCGCGACCACCAATGTGCGCTGATCCAGCGGCGGCGGGCTGTAGCGGAACTCGGAACCCACGTTCCAGCGGGCGGGCAGGTGCAGCCAATCCTGGAACACGTACGCGCCGACGGCAGCGGCGTAGTTGGCCGTGCCGCAGGCGACGAACTCGATGCGTTCGATCTCCTTCAGGCGATCCGCAATCGGATCCAGCTCCTCGAGGTCGATGACGTCGTCGTGGACGCGTCCGGTGATGGCGGCGCGAATTGCCTCCGGCTGCTCGTGCATCTCCTTGAGCATGAAATGGGGGAAGCCGCCCTTTTCCGCCTTCTCGATCGACCAGTCGATGTCCTGGACGACCCGTTCCCGTGGCGAGCCGTCGATGCCGGTCACGGCGACCGTCGTGGCCGTGATGTCGGCGACGTCTCCCTCCTCGAGGAAAATCACGCGGCGGGTGTGGGGCAGGACCGCGGCCACGTCGGACGCCAGGAAGTTCTCGCCGTCGCCGAGGCCGACGATCAGGGGCACATTGAGGCGCGCGCCGACCAGGCGATTCGGCTCAATCGCGTGCATGACCGCCACAGCGTATGCGCCGTGCGCCTGCTTGAGGGCTGCTCGCGTGGCATCGGCTATGTCGTCGGTGTACGCCTCTTCGATCAGGTGGGCCAGCGCCTCGGTGTCGGTGTCCGACTTCAGCTTGTGACCTCGTTCGCGGAGCCCGTCGCGGAGAGCCTTGAAGTTCTCGATGATGCCGTTGTGGATGACGGTGATCTGGCCGCTGCAGTCGCTGTGCGGATGCGCGTTGAGGTCGTTTGGGCGTCCGTGCGTCGCCCAGCGGGTATGCGCCAGACCGACCGCCGCTGAGGGCGTTCCGTCGAGCAGCGCCGTCCGGAGGTTCTGCAGCTTGCCCGCTCGCTTCTCGACGAACATCTCGCCGCTGGTGGTGACCAGCGCGATCCCGGCCGAGTCATAGCCGCGATATTCGAGCCGCGCCAGGCCCTCGAGCAGGATCGGCGCCGCCTGACGCGGGCCGATGTAGCCGACTATTCCACACATGCTGGTACCAGATCCTTCCGCGCCGCCGCCCCCACCGCTGCCGCGGATCGGAGGCTGGCTAGTTTAGTCGCTCGACTGCGAGCGCCATGAGTTGGTCGGCGATTCGCTCCACGTGGTCGTGGCTGTCGCCCTCGACCATGATCCGGAGCGATTGCTCCGTCCCGGACGGCCGTACGAGCACCCGGCCATGCCCATCGAGAGCACGGCGCGCCTCCTCGACTGCCCGGGAGAAACCTGGCTCCGCCTCCCATTGATCCTTGTGACGAACGGGAACAGTTCGCTGCTGCTGCGGAAAAAGCGGTATCTGCGCGGCGAGCTCGGAGAGCGGCTTGCCGGTGCTGGCAAGGATCGACATGACTTCCAGCGCAGTGACGATGCCGTCGCCCGAATTGGCATGCTCACGGACGATGATGTGACCGCTCTTCTCGCCACCGAGCGCGGCATCCATGACCAGCATCCCGTCGAGGATGTATTTGTCACCGACGGGCGTGCGGGCGACGGTGCCGCCGGCCGCGGTGATGGCCTCCTCCAGGCCGCCATTCGATAGCACGCTGACGACCGTGAGGCCGTTGCCCATCGTGCCCCGCGCGAGGCGGTCGAGAGCGATGATCCCGATCAGCTGATCGCCGTCGACTACGTTGCCGCGCTCGTCGATGGCGACGCAGCGGTCGGCGTCGCCGTCGAGCGCGAAGCC
>JBPCLD010000050.1:0-7865 GCA_051003655.1 Candidatus Limnocylindrales bacterium
GAGTGGAGGCTGGCCATCCTGATTGGCAGGCCGCGAACCTCGACTGGATCGCGCGCGCCAAACAGGGCCCGGGTACCGCCGGCGGGCCGGATCCGGAGGTCAAGACGAAGACGAGCTACACCTTCTATCCCGGTTGGACTCCTTACGGCAAGTCCTGGGGCGCTCCGTTCCAGCCGACCGAGACGTGCGTGCCCGGCGCAACGCCGTCGCCGTCGATTTCGCCCGAGATCTTACCCAGCTTCACGCCGAGCATGGAGCCGACGTTAGAGATAACCCTCCCGCCGCCAACTGAGCCACCGCCGCCCACTGAGCCACCGCCGCCCACTGAGCCGCCACCGACCGAGCCTCCTCCGCCGCCCACTGAGCCGCCACCGACGTTGTCCCCGCCGCCAACGTTGCCCCCGCCGCCAACGATCGAGATCACACTGCCGCCCGAATCGATCGCACCCGCGGCTTCCTAGTTCCGACGCTTCACGTGTCGCGCCGAGCCACGAGCTCGGCGACCCACTCGCGCAGAAGCGCGAGGTGTTCGAGGTAGTGATCGCCGCCCGACTTGCGGATCCACCAGGCTGCCTCGTCAGACCGCTGATTCAGCCGATACCACTCATCCAGCATCCTCGTCCGTCCGCCGTTGGCCTGCACCCAGGCGATCTGCCACGGCTGGTCCTGCATGCCCGCCAGGAGGGCGGCATTGAGGACGTCGATATCGACGTCATGGCCCCGAGAGGTGCCGGCGCTCATCCGCTCGAACTGCAGTGTCTGACACACGAGACCTAGAACACGACGATCGTCGCTCCGTCGCCGCCTTCGCCGCGCTCGCCGGGGCGCCACGATTTGACCAGCGGGTGGCCGCTCAGCTGGGCGCGAAGGGCGTCGCGCAGCGCACCTGAGCCGTGGCCATGGATGACCGTCACCTTGGTCGCGCCGGCAACCGACGCCTGGTCAACGTATTGATCGAGCA
Organism: Candidatus Limnocylindrales bacterium; assembly: GCA_051003655.1. Classification (GTDB taxonomy): domain Bacteria; phylum Chloroflexota; class Limnocylindria; order Limnocylindrales; family CSP1-4; genus JALYGJ01. The sequence goes on from JBPCLD010000050.1 coordinate 962, forward strand.
TCTCGAGCGCCTCTTCGACCCGTGCGCCGCGAAGATCCAGGCTTGAAGCGACGGCCCGCGGCGCATGTGTGACGGGTGCCGCAGCCAGATCGCCACGGCGGCTGCGGGACGCGCCGAACGGAACTGCGACCGCTTCGAGGTCGCCGAGTCGAACGTTGACGCGGAGTGACCCGGCCGTGATCGTCGCCTGGCCCGATCTTTCGTCGATCTCGACCACCCTTCCCTGCCAGCCGTCACGGGAGCGAACCTGGGCGCCGACGCGGATCGGGCTCGAGGGTTCCTCGGGAGGTGCTGGTGGTGCGGTTTCCGCGGCCAGCGCTCCAACGCTGTCGCCAAGGCGGGCGGCCGATTCCTCGAGCCGTGCGTCGGTCAGCGTTGCGCGGGTCAGCAGCTCGCGCGCAGCCTCGATCTCGGAGTGAACCTCTGCCAGGGCTTGCTTGGCCTCCGCCCGAGCGTCCGAGAATGCGGCCTCGCGTTCTCGTCGCGCGACTGATCGCTCGTCTTCCGCCTCCCGTCGTGCGGCGCGGGCACGCTCCTCGGCCTCGGCTGCGCGCGCCAGGGTGTCCTCTGCCGTCACCTGCGCCTCCCTGATCGAGGCCAGGGTCTTCTCGAACTCCTCTTGTGCCTCGCCGAGCCGCGCCTTCGCATCGGCGACCAGTGAAGCTGGCAACCCGAGACGCTCGGCGATCGCAAACGCGTGACTGGTGCCGGGCAGGCCGATCGACAGTCGGTAGGTCGGGCTGAGCGTCTCGAGGTCGAACTCGACCGAGGCGTTGCTCGCCGTAGGCGTGTTGTAGGCGTAGGTCTTGAGCTCGGCATAGTGAGTTGTCGCCGCTACAAGCGCCCCGGCGGCGATGAAATGGTCGAGGAGCGCCTGCGCGAGGGCGGATCCCTCGGTCGGATCGGTCCCCGCGCCCAGCTCGTCGAGCAGCACCAGGCAGCCTGGTCCGGCTGCCTCCACGATCCGCACGATCGAGCGCAGGTGCCCGGAAAACGTGGACAGTGACTGGGCGATCGACTGCTCGTCGCCGATATCGGCAAAGATGTCCCGAAAAACGGGCAGGCGGCTGCCCGCAGACACGGGTATGTGCAGCCCGGACTGGTGCATCAGCGAAAGCAGCCCGAGCGTGCGCAGCGCGACCGTCTTGCCGCCCGTGTTGGGCCCGGTGATCACCAGTGCGCGAATGTCGCCACCGAGCCGAATGTCGATCGGCACCACGCGGCCGGTCAGGCCTGGGTGACGCGCAGACAGCAGCTCGACGTCGTCCGACTCGACCGTCGTTGGCCGAATGCCGTCCAGCTCTGCGGAAAACCGTGCCCGCGCGGCCCAGAAGTCGAACGTGGCCAGAACCGCGAGCGTCTCGTCCAGACCATCGGCCTGGCCATCCACGAGCGTGGACAGATCGTCGAGGATGCGCTCCTCCTCCGCCTCGACCGCCAGCTGCCCCTCCCGCCACACGTTGCCCAGCTCGACAATGACGAGCGGCTCGATGAACACGGTCTGCCCACTGCCCGATTGGTCGTGGACGATTCCCTTGACGCGACCGCGCTGGTCGGCCCTCACCGGCACGACGTAGCGACCGTTGCGCAGCGTGACCAACGGCTCCTGGAGCGCCGAGGCCAACTCGCTGCCGTGAACCAGCGTCTCCAGCCGCGAGCGCAACCGCTCGTACGCGAGGCGGACGGCCCGGCGCAGGCCGCCGAGGGAGGGTGAGGCGCCATCCACCAGCTCGCCGGCGGGATCGAGGCTCATCTCGAGGCGAGCGCGAAGCACCGGCAGCGGCTTGATCGAGCCCAGCTCATGAAGCAGCGGCCGTCGCTCGGTGCGCAGGACGTCCGCCAGGCGGGCCGCGGCGACGAGCGTGTCCAGGATCTCGAGCAGCTCAGTACCGGAAAGGCGCCCGCGGCGGCGTGCGCGGAGGACGAGCTGGCCGATGTCGCGGGCGCCGCCGATGCCAACATCCGGCCGGCGCGACAGCAGATCACGAGCGTCGTCGGTCTCGTCGAGCATTCGCTCTACGACGATCAGGTCAGACGACGGCGACAGCCCCTCGGCCAACCGGCGCGACGGTGGGAACGCCGTGAGCGCGGCCACGCGGACACGGATGAGCGGGAACTCGAGCAGGTCCTGGCTGCGGGTGTCGGTCATGGGCGAGAAACCGACTGGTGGTCTGCCAACCAGAACCGCCACGGTCGAGCGGCCCAGCCGTCCGTGGCGTAGTCGACACCGATGCGCGCTCCCTGCGCGATCTCGGGGCGGCCATTCTCCACCGACTCGGCCAGCCAGAGGCTCTCTCCTGTCGTCAGGTCGTGCCCATCCAACGCGCGGTCGACGGCCATCGCCTGGCACGACCGCGCTGGTCCGGCGCACAGCCGCTCGTCTGGATCAGCAGCGCGGCCGCGACGGCTGCGCATCAGCTCGACACCGACAAGCGGCTCGAGCGCTCGCAGCAGGACAGCGCCTGCCTCCGCTCCGTTGTGCGCCACGACGTTCAGGCACTCGTGCATGCCATAGACCAGGTATACGTACGCGTGCCCCACTTCACCGAACATGGGCATCGTCCGCGGCGTCCTGCCAGCGCGCGCGTGGCTGGCACGATCCTCCGGCCCGCCGTATGCCTCGGTCTCGACGATGCGGCCGACGGTCAGCCCCTCCCCGGTTTCGCGGCACACGAGGGCTCCAAGCAGATCGCGCGCAACCTCATCCGTGGGCCGATCAAAGAAGACTCGTTGCAGCGGCTGGAGCCGATCAGCCGTCATCTGTCCCCTGTCAGCCACTTGCCCGAGCATGAAACGCCCAGGGCTCAGGCGTAGACGGCGCGGATGTCCGCCGGAAGCAGCGGCCCAAGCAACGCCATCAGGCCGGGGACCAGCGAGTCGTGCAGGAATCCGATGATTGCCGATCGATCGAACGCCGCGTTCAGCTGGTTCACGAGGTCCACCTCGACCGCGCCCGCCTGTCGGCTGAGGGCGTAGTAGGAGTCCAGCGCGAGTACTGAGGTGCCCGGGCCGCGAACCACGCCCCGATCGCACCGCGAAGCTGAACCGACAGGATGAACGCGACCAGCCAGCTGCCCAGAACTATGAGCTGCCTTACCGCGCCGCGAAACACCCCGAGCAGGAATCCCGCAGCCAGCAGGACGACGAGTGCAACATCAACTTCCACTGCGCACCCGCCCGCCGACCTCTCTTGCCAAAGCGTCGGTCACTGCCTCGATCGACTCCTCCAGCTGGGATTCGCTCACTGGAGACTCCTGCGGCTGGAAGCGCAGGCGATAAGCCAGGCTCACCTCACCGGCATCGAGCGGAGGGCCCTGGTAGCGATCGAAGAGCTCGACACCGACCAGGTAGCTCCCGCCGTGTGCGCGGATGGCGCTCGAGACGTCGGCAGCTGCAACATCACGAGCCACGATAACCGCCAGGTCACGCTCGACGGCCGGCAGGCGGCCCAGATCGCGCACCTGGGGATCCATTCGTGCTGCCCGAGCCAGCCGCTCGAGCTCCAGCTCGGCGAAGCTCACGTGCTCCGCGCGAATCTCGTACGCAGCGAGATAGCGCGGATCCAGCTCTCCGACGCGTCCAAGGACCGCAGGTTCTCCATCGACGCCCGTGACCACGATCTCCGCCGTCCGGCCCGTGTGCTCGATCCCGGCTCGGACCTCAGTTGGACGATAGGCAATCGAGCCGAGGTGGAATCTCGACGCGACCTGCTCGAGGATCCCCTTGAGGTCATCGACCGAAGCTTCACGCGCAGCGTCGGACCAGGATCGCGATCGCCACTCCCCTGCGAGCACCATTCCGAGCTGGTCACGCTCGGACGGCTCTGACCGCCACTCATGGACCGCGCCGGCCTCGAAGATCGCAACGTTCGGCCACCGCTGGCGTTCGTTTCGACCGAGGACGGAGACCAGCCCGGGTAACAGGGACCGACGCAGCTCGGAATGATCGGCCGTAACGGGGTTCGCTACTCGGATCGTGGCCGGATCGTCGGCGGGCAAGCCAAGGCGCGCATGGTCCGCCGGCGCCACCAGCCCGTTGGTCACGACCTCGGCGAGGCCACGGCCGGCAAGCAGGTCGCGCAAAGCATTCTCGAAGCGCCTTGGGTCTTCACGATACGACGGCATCGTGGTGTCGGGCAGGCGCGGCGGCAGGTTCTCGTAACCGCGCAGCCTGGCAATCTCCTCGGCGACGTCAGCCTCGATCTGGATGTCGCCGCGGTGCGCCGGCACGACGGCCACCAGCGCCTCACCTTCTCCGGACAACGGAATCTGCTCCTCCGGGACGATGGCCAGAGCGTCTTCGACACCAACGGGCTCGGTCGCGATCTCAACCCGCGCCAGCGCGTCGCGCATCTCCGCGGTCTCGATCTGCTGTCCAAGTAGCCGACTGACCCGCGCCGGCCGATAAACCACCCGCCGGGGCTGTTCGTCCACTGGGTTCGTGTCCACGACGCCGACCGCTGGGCGACCGCCACCCCACTCAGCCAATAACTGTGCGGTCCGGTCGGCACCCACGCGCGCGAGACGCGATTCCAGGCTCTTCTCGAAGCGAAGGCTGGCTTCGCTGCGCAGCCCGAAACGGTGCGCGGTGCGTCGGATCGAAACCGGATCGAAGATCGCCGACTCGACGATCACGGCCGTCGTCTGTGGGCCAACCTCGCTGCCGGCCCCACCAATCACGCCCGCAATTCCGATCGCGCCACCGGCATCCGCGATCACCAGCGTTTCCGGCGTCAGCGTGCGCACCACGTGATCGAGGGTTTCAAGCTTCTCGCCGTCCTGCGCAGCCCGGACGATGATCGTGCCGCCACTTACCGATCCGGCGTCGAAGACGTGGATCGGCTTGCCCATCTCGAGCATCACGTAGTTGCTCGCGTCGACCGCGTTCGAGACCGGCCGCATGCCGGCCGCCGATAGGCGCAGCTGAACCATGACCGGGGACGGCCCGACCTTCAGGCCGTTGACGTAGCGACCGACAAAACGCGGGCATAAGCGCTTGTCGGCTATCTCAACCCATAGGTGCTCGTCAGTCGCGTCACCCGACTCAGGCACCTCGATTTTCGGCCAGCGAACGGTCGTGCCCGAGATGGCCGCGACCTCACGCGCCAGACCGATGAGCGACAGCGCGTCGCCGCGATTCGGCTTGACGTCCACGTCGAGCACGACGTCACTAACGAGGTTCTCGACCGGCGTACCCAGCTCCGCCTTCGGATCGTCGAGGATCAGGATTCCGTCCGAGTCGGCGCTCAACCCGAGCTCGGCACCCGAACAGAGCATTCCCTGACTCTCGGTGCCCTGGATGGTCGACACGCCGATCTGCCGGCCACCCGGTAATACGGCGCCCGGCAGAGCCACCGGTACGCGCTGCCCGACCGCGATGTTGGTCGCGCCGCAGACGATCGACAGCGGTGCGTCCGACTCTGAGACGCGCACCTTCGTCAGCGACAGCCGATCCGCATTCGGATGCGGGGTGACCTCGAGCAGCTCGCCGACCACGACCGACGACCAGCCAGAGCCGAAGCGATCGATCGACTGGACTTCCATGCCCAGCGTCGTCAGTCGTTCGGCCAGGCGCTCGGGAGGCAGATCAAAGTCGACGTAGTCGCGCAACCACGACAGAGGCACAAGCATTAATAGTCCCCTTCGCCGGGGGCCTGTCGGCCCGGCTGCGCGCGACAAAGGTCGGCGTCCCGCTGAAGCGGGCTGCCGGCCGTCGATTGCACTAGAAGCTGCCGAGGAAGCGCATGTCGTTTTCCAGGAAGGCGCGGATGTCCGGGATGCCATAACGCAGCATGGCGATTCGGTCGGTTCCCATGCCGAACGCGAAGCCCTGGTATTGCTGGGGGTCGAGGTTGACGTTGCGCAGCACGACCGGATGCACCATCCCGGCGCCCAGGATGGTCAGCCAGCCGGTGCGCTTGCACGCCGGGCAGCCGACACCGCCACAGATGGTGCAGCTGATGTCGAATGCAACCGACGGTTCGGTGAACGGGTAGTAGCCCGGCCGGAACCGGGTGCGGGTCCCCTGCCCGAACATCGCGTGCGCAAACTCGTCGAGCAAGCCGCGCAGGTGGGCCATCGTCGTGCCTTCGTCGACCATCAGCCCCTCGACCTGGAAGAACTCGAAGCCGTGACTGGCATCGACCGCTTCGTAGCGGTAGCAACGACCGGGCAGAACGGCACGGATCGGCGGCGGCCTCTCCGTCATCAGGCGAATCTGTCCCGGTGACGTGTGGGTGCGCAGCAGGTAGCGCCGGTCCGTGCCGTCGACATACAGCGTGTCCCACAGGTCACGCGCCGGATGGTCCTCGGGAATGTTGAGCAGCTGGAAGTTCCGCTCGTCCGTTTCGACCTCGGGTGACTCGTACACGACGAACCCGAACTGGCCGAATATGCGCGCGATCTCGCGCTCTGTCTCGATCAATGGATGAAGCGAGCCGCGCGGCAGCGGCCGCCCGGGCAGCGTGACGTCGGTCCGCTCGCGGGCCATGCGCACGTCGAGTGCGATCTCGTTCAACCGCTCGCGGCGCGTGCCTATGTCGCGCTCGAGCTCCTCGCGAATCGGGTTGGCGAGGGCGCCGACCTTGGGGCGATCCTCGGCGGAAAGCTGGCCGATACCGCCCAAGAGCTTGCGCAGCTCGCCCTGGCGGCCGAGATACGCACCCTCGACCTCGTCGAGCTGCTGTGGATCGTCGGCCTCGGCGACGGCCGCGAGCGCGCGGCGGCGGAGGTCGTCTAGCTGTGTTGAGAAGGACGCCAGGTCCACGGCGCGGTAACAGCCGCTACCTGGCTCGCGCGACCTCGGCGATGCTGGCAAACGTAGCCGCATCGCGAACCGCGATGTCGGCCAGGATCTTTCGATCGAGCGCGACGCCGGCTGCCTTCAACCCGTTGATCAGCTTGGC
>JBPCLD010000051.1:0-5996 GCA_051003655.1 Candidatus Limnocylindrales bacterium
CCCCCCCCCCCCCGTCCGGGGCCGGGACCCAGCTCACCTTGTGCGGAGCGCCGTCGCGCCTCCCGGTTGGACCGGCGGCCCTCGCCCTGGAGAGCGGCGCGACGGCGTGGGTCATCGCGACGCGTCGGACCGGGTCCAATCAGTACCGGGCGCGCATCGAGGAGATCATCATTCCCATTGAGGGCACGCGTCGCGAGCGAATGTCGGCGTTCCTCGCTGCAGAGGCACGTGCCTTCGAACGCGCCGTGGCCGACGCGCCCGAGCAGTGGTGGACGGTCTTCTTCCCGATCTGGGACGACATCAGGCCATGAACGATCGACAGCAGTCAGCCACTGGTCGAGCGGATCTGCACATTCACACGCTCGCCTCGGACGGGGTCTCGAGCGTCACCGAGATCCTCGAGCGCGCCGAGGCGATGGGCCTTGATGTAATCGCGATCACCGACCACGAGCGCATCGACGCGGCTCAAGCCGCACGCGCCATGGGCGAGGCGCGTGGGATGCGCGTCCAGGTGGTCATCGGCGAGGAAATCTCGACCCGTAATGGACACCTGCTGGCCCTGTTCATCGAGAAACGCATCCAGCCCTGGATATCGATCCGTTCGGCTATCGCCCGGGTCCACGAGCAGGGCGGCCTGGCGATCGTGGCCCACCCACTGGTGCCCTATCCATTGACGTGCACCAGCGGACGGACCATCCGGCGCCTCCTCGACGACGCAGACCCGGCCGTGCACCCCGACGGCATCGAGGCCTTCAACCCGACGACTGCCGGAACACGTTGGGGGGCTCGCGTTCCGCAGTTCGTGGCGGACATTGGCGTCGCCGCGTTAGGAAGCAGCGATTCGCACCGCGCCGAGGACGTCGGCCAGGCGTTCACGACGTTCGAGGGCAGCACCGCGGACGACCTCAGGCGCGCGATCGAGACGCGCCAAACGGGCTGGGAGGGCGCCAAGTACACCTGGCCCGGCCAACTCGGGACATTTCGTCGACAGCTCGGCAAGTACGCGTCGGGCATCCGCGACAACGTCGGCGGCAAGGTCAGACGTGATGGCACAGGACGCGACCTCGGGTACCCTGGCGGTCGCCAGCGTCCCCCTCGCCTCAGCGTGGATGAGGCGTCGCGATGAAGATCGGCCTCGTCACGCCGTACATCTATCCCCTGCCGGGCGGCGTCAATGCCCACGTGCGCTACCTATACGAGAACCTCATCGCTCGCGGTCACGATGTACGCATCATCAGCAGCATCCACGGTCCGCAGAAGCACAGTGAGGGCGACGTCATCCGCCTCGGCTACGGCTTCTCGGTGCCGGCCAACGGATCGGTCGGAACGTTGACGTTCTCGCCGCGCTACGCCAGCCAGGTGCGCGAGATGCTCGAGCGCGAACGGTTCGACGTCCTCCATTTCCACGAGCCGTTCGTGCCGTTCCTGTCTCTGGTGCTGCTGCGCGAGTCACAGAGCATCAACATCGCGACGTTCCATGCATTCGCTGGCTGGAGTCCGGCCTACGAGTTCGGCAAACGTGCGCTGGCCCGCTTCGCCCGCAAGCTGCACGGCCGGATCGCGGTCAGCGCGGTGGCGCGCCACTTCATCGACCGCTACTTCCCGGGTGACTACAAGGTCATCCCCAACGGCGTCGATGTTGCCCGCCTCGCCCAGGCCCAGCCGATAGCCCGCTACCGCGACGGGACGCTCAACATTCTCTTCATCGGCCGCTTCGAGAGCCGCAAGGGCGCGATGTACCTGCTCAAGGCGTACCGCCAGCTGCGCAAGCGTGGCATCAGGTGCCGGCTACTGCTGGCCGGATCTGGTCCGCAGGAGAAGGAGATCCGTCGGTACATCGCCACCCGAAGGTTGGGCGATGTCGAGCTCCTCGGACGCATCAGCGACGATGACAAGGCCCGCTACTTCGCAACGGCAGATGTCTTCGTTTCTCCGGCAACGGGCCAGGAATCGTTCGGCATCGTGCTGCTCGAGGCAATGGCCGCCGGCAAGTCGATCGTGTGCAGCGACATCCACGGCTACAAGGGCGTCGTGCGCCGTGGGGAGCAGGCGCTCCTCGTCCCGCCCAAGAACGTCAAGGCGCTCACCGAGGCGCTCGATCAGGTGCTACTCGATCCGGAGCTGCGCGCGCGAATGGGGGCGTCGGGACGTGAGCGTGTCGTCCAGTTCGGCTGGGAGAACATCGCTGCCAAGGTCGAGGACTACTACCGGTTCGTTATCCGTCGCGTCGCCGCGCACGGCCCGCTCCCGCCGCACGTGAACCCGGCCCTCGCGACCACAACGCGCGAGCCGCCTGTGTCCGGCCGTGACGTCACGGCTGTCGGCCCTGGACCGCACGCGGCTGGGGCGACAGACGCGGAGGCGATCAGCCGGCTTCAGGCAAAGGGCTGACCGAAGCGCTCTCCATTCGGGCCTCGCGCCAAGCGCGCGCGGCGTAGATGGCCGCGATGCACAATCCGATCACCGCGACCGCGAGCATGCCCACTCCCATCGCGTCAGGTGTCGCTCGGTTTGGCTCGTCCAGGTTCACCCCGAACTGGAAGCCCCAGTTCCAGGTTGGCAAAAGGCCGAGGTGGATCTGCGACAGCGGCGTGGGCACCGGGAGGCTGCCGATGTTCGGATAGAACGTTACGAACCAGACCACCGCGGCCGCGAGCGCGCCGACCACGAACCGCCGCGGATCCGTCGCGCGCAGCACGAAGTAGGCCGGGATCATCAACAGGACCAGAGCGGCCAGCGCGGGTAGCTCTGCCTGGACGGGTGCCTGGAACACCGGCCGACCGGGTATGACGGCCCCGACGACGATGATCGCCACGCCGACCACAGCGACCCCGAATGACGCCGGGACGAGCAGCGACCTGCCCGTCGAGACGAAGGTCGGGGTGCGCGTCATCGAGTACGTGAAGGCGGCCGCGATCAACCCGCCGACCGCGAGCAGGACGCCGATCATCTGACCGTCGGTAAGCACGAGCTGCCGGGACAGCGCGGCGCATACCTCTGTACCCGCGTTCACCGACTCTGTGCGGGCTATCCCGCACAGTGGCAAGCGGAGCAACCAGAGCAGCGGCGCACCGATGACGGCGAGTGCCGCCGCGGCGCGGGCCAGCGCCCAGGTCCGCTTCGACGGCCCGTGCCAGAGCTCGGCCAGGAAATATGCCACCGCCATGAACGAGAAGGGGAGCGTGGTGAATATGTGGTACTGGAAGGTTGCGCGGTCGATGCGCGCCCACGGCAGCCACAGGCTGGCAATCGCGATGGCCACCACCGTCAGCGGCAGGCTGCGTCTCTTCCAGGCCATGTAGGCCAGCCAGAGCACGGCAGGGATCGCAAGCCAGAAGATCACGAGGTTGCCGGTGTCGTAGATCACGGCAGTGGTGCCGCCGGCATAGCCGCGCTGTTCGAACCACACCGGCTTCAGGTCGAACGGCCACGCCCACCACGGTGACGAAGCGGGGTGCGTCGCGCGCAGGTAGTTGTGGTAGTCGTACATCGACTTCTGCAGGTCGAGCAGGCTTTGGCCCGTGTTCCCGGCCGGGTAGCCGGTGAACCACTGGTTGCCCATGTTGATCCACGGGATGTAGTGCAGCAGGTATACGACCACGGGGATGACGGTGATCGCTGCCAATCCCAGCAGCCATGGCAAGCCGAGGAAGCCCGACCCCGGCCGAAGCCAGCCGCGCTCGGCCGGCGGCGACGCCGGCTCGCGGTCGGGATCAATTCGGTCGTGACGTGCCATCGGCCCGTAGCCATAACGCCCGACCAGCCAGAGCAAGACAAGCACCGCCACGCCGAGCGCGACGAGAGCCATACCGAAGGTCAATAGCCGGGTGGGCGTCAGTGTTTGGCCCTCGATCAGCGACGGGTCCGTTGTTGCGAGGCGGTAGAGCCCGAAGGCAACCAGCCCGAGCCCGGGCACGATCGGTGCCAGCACCACCAGGCGCAGCTCTTCGCGGGTCATGCGGATGGGGCGCAGGACCATGGCTACCGCGAGGAGCACGGTGAGGCCGATCATCAGCGCCAGGAACGGGAAGTTGAGCTGCGGACTGGCGACGTCGGGGTTGGGCGTGATGGCGATATAGCCGAGCAGCGCGGTTATGCCCACCATCGAGACGAGCGCGATGGCGCGGCCGAGCGCCGAGCGGAAAAGGATCAGTAGCCCGATTCCGCCGATGGCATAGGCGCCGACCCACTTCGAAGACAGCGCGAGGCCGAGCAGCAGGCCGACTGCCGCCAGCCCCGTAACGATGGCCAGCCTATTCCGCCAGCGGCCGAGCCATAACGGCACGAACAGGGTGAAGGCGGCAACGATGAAGAACGCCACGTATGTGTCGTTCATCGCGATCCGCGAGTTGGCGAAGAACATGCCGTCGGCGAGAACGAGCACGGACGCGATCACCGCAACGCTGCGCCGGCGGAACAGGAAACGCGCCAGCAGGTAGATGCAGACTGCCGTCAGGGCGCCCAGCAGCACACCCGGGAACCTGTAGGCAAACTGGTTGTTGCCGATGTCGACGGTGGCGACCTGGCCGGCGGCATCGATCGCGAGGAGATCGTCGCGGTCCTCGGCTGGTCGATCCGACTGGACGTCGAGCACCACTGCCTTGGGATCGCTCGGCAGTTTGGCGTCCGCGAATATGGAGTTGGATCTGGGCTCCACGACGTAGACCGTGGCCACGGCCCCGTCCTGCGAGCGACCGAGGACATGGACGTTGGTCGTCGCCTCGTTCCAGAAGACCTGCTCGATGGCATTCGGCATCTGGACCGTCTGGGCGAGACGCGCCGCGTCGTCGCTGGGCAGAATGACGGTGACCAGCTTGTCGGCCGCCGCGGCATAGATCGTCGGGTGTTCCACGCCCGCTTCGACGAGCGTCAAACCCGTGACCGGCTCGAACGTCCTGAAGAATGCGAGCTCACGGAATGTGTCGACGTCGATGACCACCACGCCGGTGTCGAGGCCAATGCCAAGTCCGGTGCCGTCCTGCACGGACACGCCGGGCACATTGCCGTCCTCGATCTCCTTGTTCAGCGCCTCCCTGTTCGCCTTCGAGATGAAGCCGGCCACGGGCACCGGGGAGGTCGCGTTCTCGATGGCGCTCTGGATGTCGAACGACTCGCGGTCGATCATGCCCTCCAGCGTCTCCGCCAGGGCGACCGGATCGGTCACAAGGGCCGGGTCGACCATCACCTTGGAACGAGCAGTGACGCCGACGACAGATGTCGGCGTCGGATAGATCGCTCGACCAACCTCCGCGCCGGTCGCGAGATCGAGGCCGATGATTACGCCCGTCGAGGTAACCGCCACGAGGCGTTCGCTTGCGACGCTCAACGCTTGGAGCTCGCCGTCCACAGCGGAGAGCTGGGTCAGCGGCTGGGCGCCTATTTCGGCAGGCGAAGCCGCGGCGACCACGAGGTCGTCCAGCTGACCGGTGTCCACCCTGGAGGTTGCGCCGGCGCCGGTTCCCAAGCAAAGGACGTGCTGGACGGTGTCCACCGCGATGCTGTCGAAGGCGCCGGCGATCCGCGCAACCTGTGCGCGCGTAGCGAGGTCGTACGCGCGCACCTCCGAATCGGTGCTGACGTACAGGCGATCACCGATGCGATCGCTGGGTGCAGCTTCCGGGCTCCACCTCTGCTCCATCGCAGCGGCCTTGACGTTGGTGCCAAGGTCGCGCACGTCGACCACGCGGTTGTTACCGAGGACGACGATGCCGGCCGCCATCAGGTACTTGGCCAGGTGCGGGTGCGTGAACTCGTAGATCGAGTGCGGCAGGTCGTACTCCCAGTCCTGCAGGAACTCGACCGCCGTTCGAGCGTGGTAGACCTCGTCGAAGTGCATTGAGTAGGGCACTTCGAGCCGGTAGGTGCGCAAAAGCAATGAGCTGAGAAAAACGATCAGTAGGAGAAGCGCGTCGCGCCGGTCGAGCCGGCCGCCAGACTCACCGACCAGGAGCGCGCTCCGATCGCGCCTGGTGGACTGAGACCGCTCGAGCCAGCCA
>JBPCLD010000052.1:0-4433 GCA_051003655.1 Candidatus Limnocylindrales bacterium
TTGTCGCGCGTCCCTTCACCGAGCATCCGGCCGGCCTGGCCCGTGACCTGGTGCTGGTGATCGACGCATCGGCCAGCATGTCCTCGACCGACGAGTTCCCGGATCGGCTCACGGCCGCCAAACGAGTCGCACTCGAGCAGATGGCCGAGGTCCCGTCCGACGGTCGCGTCAGCGTGATCGCGGCCGGCGACACCGCCCGCGTGGTGGCGAACGAGGCGACTGACCGCGGCCGAATTGCTCGTGCAATCGAGTCAATCGAGGCATCGACCTCTGCCAGCGACCTCACCGACGCCCTCAAGCTGGCCGGCAGCCTCGCTGAGCGCGCGCGGGGCGCGGAGATCCTCGTCATAACCGACGATGCCGGTTCGACGGTTCCGAACGTGACACTCGACGTGCCGGTGCGCGTCGCGACGGTTGGCCGCGAGCGCGACAACCAAGCCATCGCCGCGCTCGCCGTCCGAGCCGATCCGTCTGGACTGAAGCGGACGCTCTTCGTGAGCGTCGCCAACTACTCGGCATCGGCCGTGGTCAGGCGCCTTCAGATACTCGCCGACGGATCAGCCGTAACTGCACGCGACCTCGCTCTCCAGCCGCTCAGTCGAGCGGACGTCGTCATCGATGAGCTGCCCGCCGGCGCGGCCGTTGTCGAGGCCCGGATCACAGCCCCCGAGGCCTCCAGCGAGGGCTCTGGGCCAACCGACTACCTGGCCGTCGACGACGCCGCGTGGGCCGTCGTCCCGCCCGATCGCCTGCGGCGCGTCCTTCTAGTTGGCCCCGGAAACGTGTATCTCCAGAACGCCTTTGCCCTGCTGCCCAACGTGGAGCTGTACGGCGCAACCGCCGAGCAGTACCCGGCAACCACGGGCAAGGAGCTGTTCGATCTCATCGTCTTCGACGGCTTCCTGCCGCCCGAGCTGCCGAACAAGCCCATCCTCGCCTTTGCGCCGCCACAGACCAGTGCGCTGGGCGTGGTCAACGGCACACTCGATTCGTTCAGTATGGGCCAGCCGGCGGCCGACGATCCCCTGCTGCGCGGCGTCGACCTGACCCGCCTTCACATCGCCAAGACCCAGTCGATCGACCTGCCCGGGTGGGCACGGCCTGTGATCCCGGGCTCAGACGGCCCCCTCCTCTACGCCGGCCTCCGTGACAGCCTGGCGACGGTCGTCTTCGCCTTCGATGTCCGCCAGAGCGATCTGCCGCTCCAGGTCGCGTGGCCGATCCTCATCTCGAACCTCGCTGGCGAGCTCCTCGGTGTGGGCCCGCAGCAGTCAGTCGACCCGATCCCGCCTTCGTCGCCGGTTGAGATTCCCATGCCGCCCAATTCGCTGGGCGTCCGTGTGACTCTGCCCGACGGAAGGGTCGAGCAGCTGGCGCCCGGCGCCACCGGCGCCTCCAGCGTCACCTTCGTTACCACCCGTCAGCTGGGCATCTATCGGGCGGAGGTCATCGAACCTCCGACGCCGAGCCTCGCGCCCGGCCCGACACCGACGTCGAGCCTCGCGCCCGGCCAGACACCGAGGCCGACTCTCTCGCCGACATCGAGCCCGGACCCGAGCGCCAGCGCCGCCGCGCCCGGCGCGAGTCCCGGTACACCGGGCGCGACGCAGGACGAGCCGCTCCTGTTCGCCGTTGACCTATTTTCGCCCGAAGAGTCGAACATCAGGCCGGGCGATGGGGCGCGCATCGGTTCGCTGGGCACGGAGGTGCCCGCCGAGTCCGAGGCGCCCGGGACGGCGCGCGACGAGTTCTGGCCGCTGCTGGTCACGCTCGCCCTCCTCTTCCTGGTCATCGAATGGCTCGTCTACGAGCGTGACGGCGCGCGGCGCATCCTGAACGGCATCCGCCGCGCGAACCCATTCGCCGCGCGCGGGGCAGCACGCCGGAGAGGCTCGGCATGACGCTGCCCTTTGCCGTGACCCGCCCGGAGCTGCTGATCGTCGGCTTGCTCCTGCTCGTCGTCACCCTCGGCCTGAGCCTTGCGGCACGTCATCACCTCGCCAAAGGCCGGCGACGCGTCTCGCTGGTGCTGCGCACGGTGATCCTTGGCTCGCTCGTGCTGGCCCTGGCCGGGTTCCATCTCGTCTGGCCCGTTGATCGCCTGACGACCGTATTTGTGGTCGACATGTCCGACAGCGTTGGCCAGGCTGGCCGCGAATCGGCGCTCTCCTTCCTGCGCGAGTCGCTCGAGGAGCGGCCCGAGGGTGACAAGGCAGCCATCGTGGCGTTCGGGGGCGAGGCGCTTGTGGAGCGGCTGCCCGCCGAGCTGACTGACCTCGACCGCATCGCATCGGTACCGGCAACCAGCGCCACCGACATCGGCGGGGCGCTCCGGCTTGCCTCCGCCCTCTTCCCCGACGACACGCAGAAACGGATCGTCCTCGTCACCGACGGCAACGACACGACCGGCCGCGGCCAGTCCGAGGCTTCGCTGGCGGCATCACGGGGCGTCCAGATCGAAACGTTCGTGGTCGGCCTTGGCGCAGCAGAGGAAACGATCATCCAGCGTGTCCATTCACCGACGACGGCGCGCGTCGGGGAGGACCTCGAGATCGAGGTGACGATCTCCTCGACAGTGGCGCAACCGGCGAGCGTCCGCCTGTTCGGCGACGGCACCCAGATCGGCGTCCAGAACGTGAACCTGATCGCGGGTCTGAACAGCGTCGTGTTCACCACCCGCGCAACCGAGGCGGGCTTCCACACCTTCCGCGCCAGGGTGGAGGCCGAGCACGACACTTTCGCCCAGAACAACGTCGGCGACTCGCACACGATCGTGAACGGAGATCCGCGGATCCTGCTTATCTCGGGCAGCGTCGAGGCCGGCGGCAACGTGCGTAACGCTCTCGAGGCCGAGAACCAGGATGTCACCGAGGTAACTCCCGCGCAGGCGCCCACCGAGCTGACCGGCTTCGCCTCGTATGACGCGGTGGTCCTTGCCGACGTGGCCGCCAGCCGACTCGGGATGGCGCGGATGCTCGCCCTCCAGGTATACACACGCGACCTCGGCCGCGGGCTGGTCATGCTCGGCGGCCCGAACTCATACGGCGCCGGCGGCTACAAGCGCACGCCGCTCGAGGAAGCACTGCCGGTCGACATGGACGTCCGCGACCGTGACCGCCAGCCGGACATCGCGCTCGTCGTGGTCATCGACAAGTCGGGGTCCATGGATGCCTGCCACTGCAATACCGCGAACCGGGACGGCGGCGTCGCGATCTCGGGCGTGCCCAAGGTCGACATCGGCAAGGAGGCGATCCTGCGCGCCGTGTCGGCATTGACCGAGCGCGACGAATTCGGTGTGGTGAGCTTCAACGAGAACGCGCACTGGGAGATCCGCACCGCGCCGCTGGGCAGCATCGGTGACGTCGAAGGGCTGATCGCGGGCATCCGCCCCGACGGCCAGACCAACATCTTTGCCGGACTGTCGGAGGCGGTCGCGTCGCTCGAGCAGACGTCGGCAACGCGCCGCCATATCGTCCTGTTCACCGATGGCTGGTCGAGCAGCGGCGAGTACGACCAGCTGCTCACCCGAATGGCCGCGGCCGGGATCACGCTGTCGACGGTCGGAGCGGGCGGCGGCGGCGCCGGCGATTTCCTGGGCGACCTGGCCCGCCGCGGCGGTGGCCGTTATTACGCAGCCACAGATCCGGCCACGATCCCCGACATCTTCCTGAAGGAAACGCAGCAGGTCAGTGGCCAGCAGATCGTCGAGGAGACGTTCTTCCCTATCCTGACGTCGTCGTCGCCCATCCTGCGCGGCCTCGAGGACGGACTGCCGCAACTGCGCGGCTACAACGGCTCGACCGCCAAGGCAGCCGCCCAGACGGTGCTGGTCTCGACGCGCGATGACCCCATCCTGGCGCAGTGGCAGTACGGCCTGGGTCGCTCCGTGGCCTGGACCAGCGATGGCCAAGGTCGCTGGGCGGCCAACTGGGTTGGCTGGGATGGCTTCAACCGATTCTTTTCGCAGCTGGTGGCATGGACTTTCCCCGGCGAGGAGTCGGGCGGTCTCGAGGCCGAGTTCATCACCGAGGGCGACGCCACGCGGCTTCAGCTGCGATCGGTCGAGTCCGATGGGACGCCGCGCAACTTCTTCGACACCGTCGTGGGCATTACCGATCCAACGTTCGATCTGCGCGAGCTTCGTCTCGACCAGATAGCGCCGGGCGTCTACGAGACCGACCTCGGGTCACTGACGCCCGGCGCCTACGCGCTGCGATTCGTGCAGACCAAACCGGGCGAAACGCCGCTGGCACGAACGGTGATGCTGATCGCGCCAACGCCCGCCGAGTACCGGCTGCTGGGCACGAACGAGCGGTTGCTATCCGCGCTGCGCGGCGCGACCGGCGGCGAGGCGCTCGAGGAAGGCGCCCAGGCATGGGAGCACGACCTCGGCACGACCACCGCGGCCACGGATCTGCTTCTCTGGCTTCTGC
>JBPCLD010000053.1:0-5673 GCA_051003655.1 Candidatus Limnocylindrales bacterium
ACGCTCTTCGGTTTCCTGTCAAACTGAGCGCATGAAATACGTGATCGCGATCATCTTTCCGCCGCTCGGGATGCTGCTTGCCGGTCGCGCCGGTCAGGCGCTCGTGTGCCTTCTGCTGATGGTCACCTTGATCGGCTGGCCGCTCGCCGCCATCTGGGCTCTGCTGGTGGTGAACACCGCGGAGACCGAGAAGCGCATGCGCCGGCTCATGCAGGAGCAGGCCAAGACCTCGCGCTAGCTGGGTTCCTCAGCCGTCGCGGGCTCGAAATCAAGCGAAGCCGAGTTGATGCAGTAGCGCATTCCAGTTGGCCCTGGGCCGTCCGGGAACAGGTGGCCGAGGTGCGCGCCGCAGTTTGCGCACACCACTTCCGTGCGCAGCATGCCGTGGCTGAAGTCGGTCTTCTCCTTGATGTGTCCTTTCTCGACGACGTCGTAAAAGCTCGGCCAGCCTGAGCCCGACTCGAACTTGGTGCCAGAGCCGAACAGGGGCTCGCGGCAGACGATGCAGCGGTACACACCTGCGTCGTGGTTGTCCACGTAGACGCCGGTGAAGGGCGGTTCCGTGGCTGCGTCCTGGGTTACGGCGTACTGGATGGGGGTCAGTCGGTCGCGTAGATCTGTCTTGTCGACGGTCATGTTTCTAGCCTCCGGACCTCAGACTAGTTGGAGGGAGCCGTCCGCTCTCCCTGGCCGCGCTTGACTGCGACTTATGGGCCCGCTGGTATTCCTGGCGCAACCGGCGCACGTCCGCGACGGCCTTGGCGTGTTCGGCGCTGTCGGCAGAGGTTGCGCCCAGCTCGCGCTCAGCGGCACGCCACTCGGTGAGGATCAGCGATACATCGCGCGTCGCGGCGATCTCGTCGATCGGCGGTACCTCGACCCCAGCGTCATTCGCTAAGCGAGTCTGCTCGGCCAGCGTTTGCTGCGTGCTGGTCTGGGCGAAGACCATCGCGGCGAGCTTCTCTATTTCGCTCGCAATCCGAACGAAGCGCTGTGAACCGGGTGACTCGAGGCGCTTCTCGTGCTCGAGCAGCTGGAGCTGATCAAGCATCTGAAGCATGTCGTCGGACACCGTACGAAGACTCTGCTCGAGATCCATTACGGCCCCTCCGTAATGTCAGGCGCCCCTTCGCCCAACCTCTCCATGAGCCTACACCCGCTGTGAAGAACACGCGACGGCCACGCTGAGCCGAGCCGGGTATCCTTTCGGCCCTTGTCAATCGAGCACCGCATAACGCGCCGCCTGTCGGCGTTGCTGATGATCGCGATCGTCGTGGTCGGCGGCTGCGGCCAGCCCGCGCTCGGCGAGGTCGGCGAGGTCGATGTTCGCATTGCCGGCGCCGAGCCGTTCACGTGGGACCCGGCACGGGCCGGCGATTCGGGCTCTGCCAACGTCATTGCGCAGGTCTTCGAGGGCCTGACGGCCTTCGACGTCGCCAGTAACGTCCAGCCCGCACTCGCCGATTCCTGGCAGGCCTCCGACGATGGCCGTCAGATCATATTCCATCTTCGACCCGGCGTTACCTTCAGCGATGGGCAGCCGATCACCGCACAGGATGTGGTCGATAGCTGGCTGCGGCTGATTGATCCGGTCACGCCGTCGCCCCTGTCCAGCCTGCTGAGCGACGTCCAGGGCGCGACCGAGTACCAGGCGGCGCTCATAACCCGCGACGAGGTCGGCCTTCATGCCGACGGCGACCAGGTCATCGTCGACTTGCGACGCCCCGCGACCTACTTCCTGTCCGTGACTGCATCCCCATCGCTGGCCGTGTACCCCCACTCGGAGTTCGGTCGGAGCCCGCAGCTGCCGCTGGTCGTGTCCGGCGCCTACATACCGTCCGCCCCCGAGGCAGGCGTCATCCGTCTCGATGGCAACACGCGTTATTGGGCTGGGACGCCACCGCTCGAGGTGGTTGAGCTGGTGACCGACTTCGGTGGCCGAAGCGGAGTCGTGTTGTTTGAAGAAGGCACCGTCGACTACGTGGGCATCGGGGCGTTCGACGCCTCGTGGATGGTGTACGACGCGGAGCATGGCCCGCAGCTCCGATACAGCAGCGACTTCAGCGTCAGCTATTACGGCTTTGATATGACGGTGGCGCCGTTCGACGATCCCCAGGTCAGGCTGGCGTTCGCGAAGGCCGTCGACTGGGACCGCATCGTCCGGCTGGGCGGCTCTGCGCCCGCGACGTCCATGATTCCGACGGGCGTGCCAGGGCGCGACGACATTGACCACCGGCCGAGCTACGAGCCGGATGTGGCGCGGCAACTACTGGCCGACGCCGATTACCCCGGCGGAGTCGGGTTCCCGGCGGTTGTGCTGGCGACGTACGGCGTCGGATTCGAGCAGACGGTCGCCGCTGAGCTCGAGGCCAACCTCGGGGTCCAGGTCGAAGTCGAGGCGCATGACTTCCAGGATTACATCGGCCGTCAGAGTGGACCGGGCGCGCCGGGCATCTGGACGCTCGCCTGGAGCGCCGATTACCCGCATGCTCATGACTTCCTCGGGCTGCTGCTCGAGTCTGGCAGCCGCAGCAATGAGGGAAGTTGGAGCAACGCCGAATACGACGCGGTCATCGAGCAGGCCGCGGCGACTGACGACCTCGCGGAGCAGCAGGCGCTATACAGCCGGGCCCAGGAGATCCTCAAGCGTGAGGCACCCGTGGTCCCGCTGTCGTACGGGGAGTCATGGGCGCTGGCGAGGGAGGGTCTGCTCGGCGCTGAAGCGGCCGGCGTTGGCATCATTCGGATTGCCGGGCTCGACTGGTCGCCGGGGACTGGAAGATGAGCACTGCCTTGCGCATCCTCCTCGCCTTCGTCCTGACGCTGTCGAGCCTGTTGGCTTCGCCAAGGGTAATGCTGGCGGCGGAACCGACATTCGGGACGCCTGTCGCGTCAGCACCGCTCGGCCAGCCACTGACGGTAACCAGCGACATCGCCGGAGTCGATGGCGGGACGGTCGAGCTGCTCGTTCGACTGGTGGGCAAGGAGCCGCAGGTAGTGGTGCCGGCGAACCCGGGCACGGTCGCGGGGAGCTGGCAGGCAGCGGCCGAGATCGACGTACCGTCGTCCATGGATTGCACCTGTTTCTTTGACGGACAGAGCCCACCCAACTCACACATCGAGTTCCAGTTCCGCGTCCGCGGGGCCGACGGCACCACGACCCTCGGACCGGTAGGTCTGATCGCGGTTACCGATGACCGTTTCCAGTGGCGGACGATTGAACAGGACCTCGTCCGCGTCCATTGGTACGAGGGGGATGAGGCGTTTGCGCAATCCGCGGCGGACGTAGCCAACACGGCCATCGACGAGGCCGCGGCCCTTCTTGGGTCGACCCTGCCAGCGCCGGTTGACCTGTTCGTGTACGCCACGCAGGAAGCGCTCCTCGAGGCAGTCGCGCCAAACCGCGAGAACATCGCCGGCCAGGCTCACTCGACTATCGCGACCATGTTCGTCTGGGTTCCGCCCGACCAGGATCCGGGATTTTCCGCGGTCGTGGTTGCACACGAGCTGACGCACCTCGTCTTCAATGAGACGACCGACAACCCGTACCACGGGCCACCGCGTTGGCTCAACGAGGGTATCGCCGTGTACCTTTCGGAGGGCTACTCCCTCGAGTGGAGCTCCGTGGTCAACAGCGCCGCGCGTGACGGCAGCATCATCCCGCTCGACGGGCTGGCCGGCTTCTTCCCGTCGCCGGATGATCAGTTCACCCTGGCGTACGGGGAGAGCGTGTCCGCTGTGGACTACTTCATTCGCAACTACTCCGACCAGACGCTGTGGGACCTGGTGCGCAGCTATGCGCAGGGACTCTCGGACGACGATGCCTTCACCGCCGCGACCGGCGGTGATGTCGCGGCGTTCAACGCAGCCTGGATGGCGTCGCTGGGCCTTGAAGTGCGTGAGCCGTTGGGACCGCAGCCGGCGCCGGCGGGACCCGTTCCCAGCGCCTGGACGAACCTGGCCCAGCCAACGCCAGGGCCTGGGGCCAGCGCGACGCCGCCGGGTCCGGTTGCCGGCAGTCCGGCGGCGACCCTGGCGCCCGGCCGCAGCGCCGCGCCCACCTCCCGGCCGGTGACGCCAGGGGAGGGCGTGTCGAACGATTCGACCGGCGCCGTCTTGCTTGCGATTCTTGTCGGTCTCGCGGTCCTTGCCGTGATCATCGTGCTGGTTATCCTTCTTCAGCGCGGGCGCACCCGTCGCCCGCCGCCTCACTACTGATCGAGCGCCATGCCTAACGACAATCATGTGCTTGAGCTGCGCGTCGGTGACCGGGTGAACCTTGCCAAGCCGCACCCATGTGGCGCGCACGAATGGGCGGTCACGCGATTGGGCGCCGACATCGGGCTCCGCTGCGCCGGTTGTGGCAGACGCGTGATGCTCGAGCGGCGCGATCTCGAGCGCCGGTTCCGGGGCTTCGTCGAGAGGGGCACCGCCACGGACGCGGAGATCCGGCAAGCAGACGCATGACCGCCGCGGCTCAGCAGGAGCAGACCATCAACGTTCGTCGCAACCGGCGCTTCCTGGCCCTGTGGGTGGCGCAGGTCGTCACCCAGGTCGGCGGCAACATGGTGCTGTACGGGCTCACGGTCCAGGTTTTCAGCCTGACCCGATCATCGACCTCGGTCAGTCTGCTCATCCTGAGCTTCCTGGTGCCGGCGGTGATATTCGGCGCCGTGGCCGGCGTCTACGTCGACCGGCTGGATCGCCGGCTGATCCTGGTCACGACCAATGCGATCCGCGCGGCGCTATTCCTCGTGCTGCTGCTAGTCCGGAACGATATTGGCCTGATCCTGTTGCTGATGGTCATCATCTCGACGCTGACCACGTTCTTCGGCCCGGCCGAGGCGGCGATGATTCCTGTCGTGGTGCCGCGCAACCAGCTGTTGCCGGCCAACTCGTTGCACATCTTCACTCTCCAGGCCTCGTTCTTCCTGGGCTTCGCGCTTCTCGGCCCACTGGTCGTGAACCTGGCCGGCCAGTCAGCACTGCTGATCGCGGTCGCCGGCAGCTACCTGATCGGCGCGTTGCTGTGCCTCCTGCTGCCGGGCTACAACCCGCGCACTAGCACGGTGACACGACCGTCGCAGGCCCTCGGTGAGGCAGCGCATGCGATCGGCGAGGCAGGCAGCGCAGTTGCCACGACGTTCAGCCAGCTGGCCGACGGCATTCGTTTCATCTTCACCAACCGCACCGTGTTCTGGCCGCTGACCTACCTCGCCATCACGGCCTCCCTGATCGGCGTTCTGGGGGTGTTGGGACCGGGCTTCGCGACCCAGGTCCTGGGGCTGTCCGAGAAGGACTTTGTGGTAGTCGTGCTGCCGATCGGTATCGGCCTGGTGATGGGCATCCTCGTGCTGAACCTGTACGGCCGCCATTTCTCGCGCCGGCGCGGTATCGAGGGTGGCCTGATAGCGCTGGGCGTGACGCTGCTTGCCCTGTCGGTCGCGCAGCGCGTGACGAGCAGTCTCACCCTCGGACCAGTCATCTCGCTCCTCTCCGTCGTCATAGTCGTCGCATTCGCGATGGGCGTGGCGTATGCGTTCGTCGCCGTGCCCGCGCAGGTGCAGCTGCAGGAGGTGCTGCCAGCGAACATTCGCGGCCGGGTCTTCGGCGTCCTCAACATGCTCGTCAGCATCGCCAGCTTCCTGCCCATCATCCTGGTCGGTCCGGTGG
>JBPCLD010000054.1:0-3911 GCA_051003655.1 Candidatus Limnocylindrales bacterium
GGCCGCTAATGCCGTCCAACCGCTGCGCCTATCGGCACTTCGGCCCGAATTCAGGCATCTGGCGCATATCCGGGGTGACAGCGGCCGGCGCGAAGCCGGACGGACCGCCCAGTCGACTCCGCTACGCCTTGGCTAGGCATGGGAGGCATAACAGCCGCGGAGTCACCAGGCAGAAGCGGTCGCCACCTCTGCGATGCCCTCGGCCTCCAGCCAACGTTCGGCGTCGATGGCCGCCTTGCATCCGTCGGCCGCCGCGGTTACCGCCTGGCGGTATCTGTGGTCGTGCACGTCACCGGCCACGAACACGCCGTCGATCTTGGTCCGCGTCTCATCGACGACCATCAGGTAGCCCTTGTCGTCGACTTCGAGCCAGTCGCGGAAGACGTGCGTGTTGGGCTTGTAGCCAATGGCCACGAAGAGCCCTTCCATAGTCTCGTCTGCCTCGGCCCCCGACACGTTGTTGCGCAGTCGAAGTCCTTCGACGCGCTCGTCGCCGAGCACGTCGGCCACCTCGGTGTTCCAGCGCACGTCGATCTTGGGGTTGTCTATGGCGCGCTGCTGCATGATCTTGCTGCCGCGGAACTTCTCGCGTCGGTGCAGCATCACGACCTTGTCCGCGAATCGGGTCAGGAAGCTCGCCTCCTCGAGCGCGGTGTCGCCGCCGCCGACCACGGCCACTTTCTTGCCGCGGAAGAAGAAGCCATCACATGTCGCACATGCGCTGACGCCGCGGCCGCGCAGCCGCGTCTCGTTGTCCAGCCCCAGCCAGAGCGCGGACGCGCCGGTGGCGACGATCACCGAGTCGGCGGTGTACTCGACGCCCTGCGACCACAGCCTGAACCGACGCCCGGAGAAGTCGACCTGGTCGACGTCAGAGTCGACGAGCCGCGAGCCGAAACGCTCGGCCTGCTCGCGGAACTTCTGCATCAGCTCCGGCCCCTGGATGCCCTCGGGGAAGCCCGGATAGTTCTCGACGTCACTGGTGATCATCAGCTGGCCACCGGGTGTAAACCCGCCGATCACGATCGGCTCGAGGTTGGCCCGCGCGGCATAGATCGCTGCAGTGAGCCCGGCAGGTCCCGAGCCGACGATGACGACATGAGAGTGGTTGCTGGATTGGGCAGGCTGCGAGCCGTTACCGCCCGATTTCTGGGGCATGGCCACGGCCTCGGCGTTCTCCTCGTTGACCTCGGCGCCGGCAGAGCTTTCGTCGAGCATGGAGATGGTCGGAAAGAAGGGCTTGGTCGGGTCCATCGGTATCAATCGTAGCACCGGTGGATACTCCCAGGGGGTATCGCGTCCCGGTGGCCCGTGGCTAGCCGAGCGGGCTTGGCTCGCCCAGTGTGCGGATCTGTGGAATGACTTCCTTGCCGATGAGCTCGAGCTTGGAAATGTCCGACACACCGCGAACAGAGAAGATCGTGTGGTGAGAGCCCGCCTGCGCCCAGTTGCCGAGCCGGCCGACCAGGTCGGCCGGTGTCAGCGACCCTTTCCGGCCGTCCGGCGTGATCGAGATCGTCGCGAGGTTGGTTCGCTCGATCTCCGCGTAGTCGCGGCCGACGTCCTCGCAATGCTCCCGCAGCACCTCGTATTTGTGGAGCAGCATGTCCGGGCCGCCGAAGACGTTGCACGCGTCGGCGTACCGCGCCACCAGTCGCAACGTGCTCCTTTCGCCGCCGCCGCCGACCATGATCGGCACTCGTGGCTTGGACAATGCCTGTGGGCTGTTGAGGATGTGACCGGCGCGCACCCGGCGGCCGACGAACGTGGTCTGCGCTCCGCGCTCACCGGTAAACGCGAGGTGCGCCATCTGGAGCGTGTCAGCCAGCAGCGCGAAACGGTCGGGCAGGTCGGGGAAGGGGATGCCCAGGGATCGTGACTCTTCGACGTTCCACGCCGCGCCGATGCCGAACCAGGCCCGGCCTGCGGACAGCACGTCCAGCGTCGTCACGCTCTTGATCCACATGCCCGGATAGCGGTAGGGCGCGGCGCCGACCATCAGCCCCAGCCGAGCGCGACTCGTGTGCGCGGCCATGAACCCCAGCGCGGTGGTCCCCTCGAGCATCGGCTCCTCGACCTCGCCAACGCTCCGTATCTGGAACAGGTGGTCCATCACCCATATCGAGTCGAAGCCAGCGTCGTCCGCGGCGCGGCAGATGCGAGCCAGGGTTTCGCCGATAGCGCCATCGCCACCTGGCCATGTGAACGAGCTGATCTGGAGGCCGATTTTCAAGGGAGCCGACTCTAGCGAAAGAGATCCATCTCCACCGGCATGACGACATCCGCGCGGACGGTCCCCTCGCCGTCGACGCTCGGCGCCCCACGGACGAGCACCACCGGCTGACGGCTTGTCTTGCCCGCGGCGAGTTCCGCGGACGACGCGACCTCGTCGGCAAGTGCGACGATCGTCTAGCGCATGATCCGGCCGTCGGCGTCTGGCTGACCGCGCATGTCGTCGAGAGGCGCGAAGCCCGCGACTCCGAGGGCGACATCGACTATGCCGAAGCGCCACGGGCGACCGAACGAATCGCTGATCACGATCGCCGGCGCGTCCGTCTCATCAATCTGCAGCAGCGCGGGCAACCGCGCCCTGAGCTCGGCGGCTGACGCATCGGAATCCGCGGGCAGCAGCGTAACGATGTCCTTCGAGCCGGTGTTCGATGCATCGACGCCGGCGTTTGCACAGACGAAACCCTGCTGCGTGCGACTGACGATGATGCCGCGCTCCATGCGCAGCACCTCGGCCGACTCGCGCAGCACCACCTCGACCTGTCGCGCGTCGCGATCCCACTCCTTGGCGAAGTCGATGGCCTCCTGCCGCGGCGTGATGGTGGTCAAGTCCACCACGCAGCCTTCAGCCTTGGAGACGATCTTCTGCGGGACGACCAGGACGTCTTCGCGCCGCGGCGCGAGCGTGGCGTCGACCGCCATCGCCGCGCGCCACGAGTCCGCGATCAGCGCGGCGAGGTCGTCACCGGCGTTTATCTCGGGCAGGGCGGGTAGGGGGACAACGAGCAGCGATCCCAATCTGTCACGCCACCTCGGACGAGGGGACGCGGTCCTTGAGCGTGTCGAGGGCGTCCTGTCCGAGCCTCTGCAGCTCGACCAGCAGTGGGACCTCGAGGCGCTCCAGGTCCTCCGGCGTGTCCAGGTCGAAACCAAGCGCGGGGTCGTCCACGAGCTGGAGTGAGGCATCCGCGGCGGCCGCTGCGCGGACGTGCGCTTCCAGGCTGCTTTCGCCGAAATGCGGCTCGATTGTCGTGGGTGGAGCGAGCAGCAGCGCATTGGTGCCGACTCGGGCGTCGGCCGGCGCGAGCACGACCAGCGGGCGTCCCGAGCCGGCCGCCAACGCGGCATCGGCTGCTTCGAGGATGCCGTCGAGGGCGGAAGTCGTCAGGTAGGGCAGGTCCGCGGGCAGGTACAGGACGGCCGTCGCACCGGCGATCGACGCTCCGTCACGGCCGTCGACGAGGGCAGCGTTGAGCCCCGTGCCCGGCTCTGATTCGGTGACCGCCAGGGCGCTCGTCTCCGAGCCTCTCACCACGCGACGGAGCTCCGGATCTGCGGTCACCACCCGAATCGCACTGCACCCGGGCCAGGCGGCAAGGACGTTAAGGGTCCGCATGAGCATTCCGACAACGAGCGCCAGCCGCTCCTCGGCGTCAAGGGCTTCACCGAGGCGCGACTTGCCAACACCCGACCCTCGGGCGGGGACGATGGCATGGAGATTGCTGAGGTCAGCGACGGCCGAAACAGGCACCGCGGCATGGTACGCGCGGTCCCCGCCTGCGCAGTCAGTCGGTCGTCAGCCCGGAGATGAGCAGGATCTCGCGCGCGAGCTGACGCCGCCGCGACTCATCGGGAATCACGATGTCGGCCACTGCCGGCATGATCCCCTGCGCGCTGACCGC
>JBPCLD010000055.1:0-4731 GCA_051003655.1 Candidatus Limnocylindrales bacterium
CGTCTCTCGGGTGCGCTGGTAAATGACGCCAGCCCGTGCCCGCTCGAGTCCCGGTCGCCGTCCTCGACAGCGATAGCAAAGAGATGTGCCCGACGGGTTAGGCCGGCCGCAGTTGAGACAAATCACCTGTCACCTTTGGCTTGGCCCTCGACTGAGTTCAGTCAGTCGAGTTTGGGAGTATAGGCCGGACACCCCTCAACCCCAGATTCCGCCGAAATATTCACACGCTCAGCCTTTTGTCGAGGACTTGCGACCTCCGCGGGCAGCGGCAGAGGTTCGCCTGACGGCACCACGGCTCGAACCGCCAAACGGCGATCGGCCGCTGGTGGAGGATCGACCGCTGCTCGGGCGCCGACTACCGCTGGTCGAGCGACTGCCAGTCGAGCTGCTGCGCCTCGCAGACGGAGCTTTACCCTCCGTCGCAATCATGACCGCCAGCTCGGTCAGGCTCTTGGCCAGATCGTCGGCTGCCCGCTTGCTGGCCCGCTGCATCTCGCGTCCCTCGGTTGCAAGTTCGCGGTCCTTCAGCGAGCTCGCGATCTTGATGATCGACCCTGCCGGCGGTCAAATGCGGCGTCCGACAGGCTGCTGTGCCCGTCTTGCGATGCCATTGATAGGTGGTGGTCGTGAGCCCACCGTGGCTGGGTGCGGGGTGCGTGCTGGAATCACAGAGCCGTGGTGGCGCAAACCTGCGCCTGTTGCTGCCGGCGTTCCCCAGACGCCTGCCGGTCACCGCACAACTCTTAGGAGGAATGGAATGCTCACGTTCTCAGCTGGGAAGCGGGCGCTTCTCTCGGGCTTGACGGTCGCCGTCGTCCTGACCGCGTTCGTCGCCGCCCCAGCGTCGGCGATCACTAACGGACAGCTTGACGGAAACGATCATCCTTATGTCGGCCTCATGACGGCTCACGCCGAGGACGGCGATTACCTCTGGCGGTGCAGCGGCACCCTGGTCGACGCAACGCATTTCGTGACCGCTGGGCACTGCACTGAGGCACCCGCGGATTACGCCGTCATCTATTTTGGTGCCGGGCCCTACGTCTTCGATCCGGCCTTTACGCTCACGACGCGCAGTTGCGACGGGATTGCGGGCTTCCCGTGCGGCGGCGGCTATGTCGCCTCCTACATCGATACCCATCCTGACTACGATCCCAACGCCTTCTTCCTCCATGACCTCGGCATGGCGGTACTCGATGGTGCCGGGTACAACCCAGGCTCCTTCGGCGATCTTCCCGAGCTGAACGAGCTCGACTCCCTACAGCCTGGTCGGAAGACGACCTTCACGGCGGTTGGCTACGGCCTCCAGAAGTCATTCCCGGCTGCTGCCGGATGGAAGACGGTCGCGATTCGACAGCGGATGGTGGCCCATCCGTGGCTCCACCAGATCAATGGTGGGATCGTGGGAGACTTTGCGCTCCTGCTGTCCAATAACGCCGCCGCAGGCGGCACCTGCTTCGGCGACTCGGGCGGCCCTGTCTTTATTGGCAACACGAACGAGCTGGCCGGGGTTACCTCGTTCGGCCTTAACAGCACGTGCGCCGGGACGGGCGGGGTTTACCGCATTGACCGAGCGGACGACCTGGACTGGCTGGCCACTTTCGGACTGTAGGACAAGACGCCGTTCGAATCGGCAATCACTCTGGTGAACGAAGGGGCCGCCCACCGTGGGCGGCCCCTTCTTCATGCCCTCAGCCTTTACGGGGCGGGAAGGGGCTCGTATTCGATCTCGATGGTCGCACCACCCTCTAACGCGTCGGTGCACTCGTCCTCGGGCGTCGCGGGGTTGTCCGCGCACGTGAACCGGTACGCGAGCGTCGAACCTTCTGCGACCAGGCGCGGCGGCGCATAGGTCTGCACATCCTGGAGCTGGCACGTGCCTGGTGCGCACGTGTACGCGGCGATTCTTCGACCGTCGTCCACGAGCCCCGTCTTTCCGAATTCGTTGAATGGCCGGATTGTCACCCTATGGATGCACCAGTCGCGCGGGATGGGTCCGCGTGATTCGTCATTCCCGTAACCGAGGAAGAACGTCTTGATGTTGGAGCCGTCGACTGAGGAGCAGTTGGCGGTCGGGGTCGTCGGAGTCGCAGTGGGGGTGGCCGTCGGAGTCGCAGTGGGGGTGGCCGTCGGAGTCGGTGTTGGAGTGCGGGTCGGAGTGGGCGTCGGAGTGGGCGTCGCCTGGGGCCTTGTGGGTGTCGGCGTTGGCAAGATCGGCGTCGGCGACTCGAGAACCGAAGGCAGCATCGACGGGGGAAGGGTGCCGAAGAAGGACGGAATCTCGGTTGGTGTCGCGGGCACCGTCGGCGTCGGCGTCGGCTGCACGAAGATTGGCAGGCTGTTCTCCGGCGACACGTTGGCCACCGCCGTCGGGGAGCCCGCCGGTCGAGGCGACAGCAGGATGGCGAGCGCTCCGACGACGAACAGCAGCCCGGCCAGCAGGACGGCGCCGAAAGCCAGCAGGCCCTGACCCCCGCCACCGTGCGGCTCGGTCGATTCGGTTCGCTTGTAGGTGATGCCTGTACCGCGTGCGGCCGCGTTCGGGAGTCGAAAGCCGCATTTCGAGCAGTACGCGTTGTCGCCCGGATTGCTCCGTCCGCAATTTGGACAGTTCACGTAGTTGTCGCCTCCGCGCTTACCGTAGCGCGGATTGAGTCAGGCGCGCCCGGTGCTCGCGCGCACTAGGCGCGAGAGTTCAGCCCACTTGCCTGCGGCATGATCTCGCGGCGATAGACCTCCAGCGTGTCCTCCTCGTCCCCGTTCATCAGGTAGATGTTGAACTGGTCGACGCCTGCGTCGGCGAGCGCCGCGAGCTTGCGGAGATGATCGTCGACCGACCCGATCACGGTGAAACGGTCGACAACCTCATCGTCGACGAAACCGGCGTTGGCGGACCCGACCTCGGCGTGGTGGAGGTAGTCGTATCCCTTGCGGTCACGCACGTAGCCAGTGAGGGCCGGTGGCAGGTCCCTGGGCTCGTACCGGTTGACCAGGTCGACGACGTGGTTGCTGACCAGCGCCGGGAACCAGCGCACGCGGTCACAGGCGTCCGCCATCTCCCCGACGTGGGCAGGCGCGGCGGCCATGACCTTGATGTCGCTCGGGTTGCGGCCGGCGTCGCGGGCGTAGCCGCGGAGCTGATCGACGAACCAGCGGATCAGGTCGGGATCCGCGAGCTGCAGGATCACCCCGTCCGCGATTCGCGCGGTCAGCTCGAGTGCCTTGGGACCGTAGCCGGCCACCCAGACGGGAAGCTTGTCGCCGCGCGACCAGGTCAGGTGCAGGTCCGTGCCGTCCTGCTCGACGGACCGCCCCTCGACGAGGTCACGAATGAGCGTAGTCGCCTCCTCGAGCCGGGCGAGGGTCGTCGGCGGCTTGCCCTCCACACGCCGCGCCGAGTCACCGCGACCGATCCCCAGGTCCATCCGCCCGCCGCTGATGTGATTGAGCGTTGCGAGGGAGCTGGCCGTGACGCTGGGATTGCGTGACGCTGGATTCGTGACCAGCGTGCCGAGTCGGAGGCGCTCCGTGTTGGTGGCGATGAGCGTCAGCAACGGGTACGGGTCCATCCACAGGACGTGGGAGTCGAATATCCAGCCGTGGCTGAAACCGCCAGCCTCCGCCTGCTGCGCGAGGGCGATCGTGCGCTGGATCGTGTGATCGGGCTTGAGGGTGAATCCGAAGTCCATGGCGTGAGCATACGACGCCTGACATCGCCGTTGGGAGCGTCAACCGTGGCTGATCAGGGCCAGGCAGGTTCCGCCTGAGCGCGCTCTGTTGGGCGTCTCTCCAGCTCGGCCAGCCATTCGGCGAAGTTGTGCCGTGGCCTGAATCCCAGTCGCTGCTCAATCCGGTCCATCACGAACCACTCCCTGATGGGCTTGAGTGTCCTTAACCCGGAGCGATGAAGAGCTGCTCAAAAAGTACGAGGAGCTCGTCGGCGCCGTCCTGGACAGCCCCTCGCTGGCCGGGTTCTGCTACACGCAGCGCTGACCGACACCGAGCAGGAAACCAACGGACTGCTGCGGGCCGACCGCACCGCCAAGCTCGATCCTGGTCTGGTGCGCGTCATCACCTCACGCCCGTCGAAAGCCATCCCGGGCGATTTCATCGCCGCCGCCCAGGAGCAGGGCATCCAGGCGGCAGGCGTCGACGACGGCCATGGTGAGGCCGGCTTCGACGAACGCGAGCCCGCCCACGCGGAGCGTGAGACTTTCTAGCGGCGCTCGCTCAATCGCGGGTGGTGGCCAGGATGTGCTGCGCGCCCGACGGATCGAGGTAGAGCGTCTCCTCCAGCTTGAACCCGGCCGCTGACGGGTTCCAGGCGAAGGCCATGCCCGGTTTGATCGGCGTCAAATCATCTGGCGTGGCTATGTGCTCGCGTGCCTGGTAGCCGATCGTTCCGCCTTGGTGGTGGAGCGTCCACTCCTTTTCCAAACCTTGGGTTTTGTAGGCTTCGCGGGCTGCGTTGAGAACGTCGCCGAGGGTGTTGCCGGGGATCGTCGCCGCGCGCATGGCGCTCAGCACCTCGCCCAGCTTCGCGGCGCGATCGTCGATCTCCGCTCCGCGCTCACCGAGCTCGCGGAACTGGGTATGGGCCACGTGGAGACCCCAGGACTCGGCGACGACGATGAGCATCAGGCGGTGCTCGATCGCCATCGATTGGGGCAAAGGATGGCGATAGCGGAGGATCCGCTCGTCGCTGGCGGTGAGAATCACCGGGAGCCTGACGCC
>JBPCLD010000056.1:0-3799 GCA_051003655.1 Candidatus Limnocylindrales bacterium
TTCACTTCGGAGCGCGCCGGATGATCCTCGCCGGCGATGTCGAGGAGGAGATCGATGCGCAGCTGTTGGCGGCCGGGATCGCGCGCGGGGGTGATGGGTTGGACTTACTGAAGGTGGCGCATCACGGCAGCGGCACGGCGACGACCGACGCGTTCGTCGAGCAGATGAAGCCGCAGGTCGCGGTGGTCAGCGCCGGCTCGGGCAATCCGTACGGCCATCCGTCACCACAGACCGTCGCGCGGCTCGTCGAGAGCGGGGCCAAGCTGTTTCGAACCGACCTGGACGGATCGGTCGAGATCAGCACGAACGGCGTCGACCTCGTCGCGAACGCAGCGGGCGGCCGTCCGCGACCGACTCCGCTGCCGACTGCGCCGCTCGGCGCCGGGTTCTGTCCGATACCCCAGACCGGCACACAGGCGGGCCGCCGGAGGCGGCGAACCTACAATCGGGAGGATGTCGATCCCGACCCGGACGGAAGCAGCCCAGATCCTTCACGCGCTCGCTCCGCCCGACTGGCTGGCGATCCACAGTGCCGCCGTAGCCGAGGTCGCCACGTTCCTTGCAGCTGCCATCGACGCGCGTGGGCACGCCATCCACGTGCCGCTCGTGGAAGCGGCGGCGCTCCTTCATGACGTCGACAAGGCATTGCCCGCCGGGCATCCGCTGAAGCCACTGGGTCACGGCGAGGCAGGCGCGGCATGGCTGCGCGAGCAGGGCCATGACGAGCTCGCCGGCGCTGTTGCAAACCATCCCGTGACGCGTTTGGCGGACGACGAGCACTACTCCCTGTGGATCCATGATGCGACGGTCGAGGAGCGGGTGGTTTCCTATGCCGACAAGCGCGCGACGCAGGACCTCGTCTCGCTGGACCAGCGTTTTAGTCGGTGGATCGAGCGCAAGGGCGACACACCAAAGATGCAAGTGGCGCGAGGGCGCGCCGAGGCGCTGGAGCGCGACGTCTGCGCGGCCGCGGGCGTCGACCCGGAAGAGGTCCAGCGCGCGCCCTGGGCCGTGGCCGAACTTGGCATTGCCAAGTGACGGTTCCCGCGCTCGCCTATTTCTGGGGCGAGGACGCGTTCGGGCTGGGTCACGCCGCGGACTCGTACGCCACAGAGCTCGGTGCGGAATCAGCTCAGCCACTCGATGTGTGGCGGACGAGCGCCGACGACGACGATTCCGACTCGGACAGCAGCGCAGGCGCCGGCCGTCGCCGCGCCCGGACCCTCGAACAGATCGAGCTGCGCCTGGCCACAGCCACGCTTTTCAGCAGCGGCACGGTCGTGGTGGTTCGCCAGCCCGGCTCCATCCTGCGCGAGCGGGGCGCGCGGGAGCAACTGATGAAGCTGCTCGACGCCATCGCGCCTGGCAACGCGCTGGTATTCACGGACCTGATCGCGTCCGGCGGCAAGGGCCCGGCCCAGGCGGCGGTCCTGAGGGACGCCGTGGCCGTGCGCGGTGGACGTGTCGGGGAGTTCCCGGCGCCTTCCCGTGAGCGCATGGAGGCCTGGATCGGTACCCGTGCCAGGCAACTGGGCGCAACCTTCGCAGCGGGTGCCGCTCACCTGCTGGCAGAGCGGATTGGCGCCTACGTGCGCGAGGGCGATGTGGACCGACGCCGCCAGACCGAGCTGGCCAACGCGGAGCTCGAAAAGCTGACCCTCTACCGACCGGACTCACCGATAAGCCGTGAAGACGTGGAGGCGCTGGTCGGCGAGGCCGAGCCCGGCTCAACCTGGGCGTTTCTGGATGCAGTCGGCACCCGCAGGGCCGCCGATGCCGCCACGCTCGTTGGCCGCCTCCTTCGCGAGGCCATGCCGATGCCGGTGTTGATCACGCAGATACACCGGCACCTGCGCGACCTGATCATCATTCGCGAGCACCTCGACGCGGGCACGAGGCCCCATGACCTGATCCGCGAGATGAAGCTCCAGCCTTTCCGCGCTCAGAAGCTGACCGAGCAGGCGCGCACGTGGCAACAAGAGGAGTTGGATCAGGCACTGGACGACCTTTATGAGCTTGACCTGCTCAGCAAGGGGATCGCCGCCGACGGCAGCCCGCACTCGCTGTCAGACGATCGGTCGGAGCTTGCGCTGCTTGGCTGGCTGGGAGAGCACGTCGGCCGCCGCGGAGGAGCTGGGCGGCCGACGGCTACGAGTTCGCCTGCACCGTTGGGCACGCGGCGCTGACGGGTTGGGTGTTAGTTCGGTCCTAGTAGTCGGCGCTCGACCATGCTCCACGCAGGAGCACCTGGTCGGATTCGATGGCGAAGGTGCAGCGCCCCTCGGGGACCTCGAGCAGGTCGATCAGGTCAGGATCGAGGAACAGCTGCTGGCACACTTCGCACAGGCTTGCCGGTAGGCCGAAGAACAGGCGCTCGTTGCCTTCAGGCAGTCGGAACGTCGCGTCGAAACGCGAGCTGACGAGGTCGCGAGAGCAGACCGGACAATCATTGGCGATGCGAGCCATGCGGGGACTCTAGGTGCGCTCGTGTGCACTCCACATGACCCGTCGGTACTTATCTCTACGCCGACCGTCCTACCGCGGTTGGCGCCCGATTCAGCCTCTGTCGACGGCTACTGAAGCCTCAACAGGAGTGGGGCGTCCGACCACAGGCGCTCGAGCTGGTAGAAGTCGCGCTCGGGCGGGGCCATGACGTGGACGATGACCGAGCCGTAATCGATCAATAGCCAGTGCGCGTTGGCCGACCCCTCGCGCCCGATGGGCTTCGTGCCCTCCCCGCGCAGCCTCTCGACGATGCCGTCGGCGATCGCGCCAAGCTGCCTCTCGGACACGGCCGAACAGATGACGAAGTAGTCGGCCAGCGTGGTCAGGCCACCGATCTCGAGCAGCACGATGTCCGACGCCTTCTTGTCCGACGCGAGGTCGACTATCCGGCGAGCGAGTGCGAGCGCCTGCTCGTCGGCCGGAGGCGCGCCTTCTGCAGCTGCCTTATTCCGGACGGCTGCGCGGCGGCGTGGAAGGCCGGGGCGGATCGGTGTCGGTTCAGGCAGCTGGTCGGTCATCGGCTCCGCTCGTCTCCTTGGTCGGGTACAGGTCATGCTCGCTGATGTACGCCTCCACAGCGGGTGGCACCAGGTAGCGGATCGATTTCCCCGCGCTGACTCGCTCGCGCACTTCGGTCGAGGAATGGCCGAGGTGAGTCGTGTCGACGAACCTGAACCGGTCTTGCCGACCCGGGAAGACCTCGTCGATCCATTCGCGAGAGATCTGCCCGTAGCCCAGCCGCGGCACGATGGCGATCTCAGCCAGCTCGACCAGCCGCATTGGATCGCGCCACGTCGGCAACGCCTTGGCGGCCTCGGCGGACATGATCACCACGAAGTCATCGTCGGGCCTATCCGATGTCAGCCGCTCCAGCGTTTCGACTGAGTAGCTGGGCCGGTCGGCTTCCACCTCCATCGCGCTGACAGCGAAATGCGGATTATCGACCGTCGCCAGCTCAGCCATCCGCAGCCTGTCCTCGGCCCCTGCGCTTGGTGCAGCCCGATGGACCGGTTGTCCGGCCGGAATGAACAGGATGCCGGCAAGATCGAGCTCGTCGCGAGTCTGCTCGGCGATGACCAGGTGGCCATAGTGAATGGGGTCGAATATGCCGCCGAGTATGCCCCAGCGCGACTTCGTGCGCGCTTCAGCCACGCATTCTCTCCTCTTCCGGCTCCCATTCGAGCTCGACGGCCCCGATTCGCACGCTGTCGCCGGGCATCACGCCCGCCTTGACCAGCTCCCGATCGACGCCCAGCCGGGCCAGATCGCGCTGGAAACGCTCCGCCGATTCCTC
>JBPCLD010000057.1:0-4409 GCA_051003655.1 Candidatus Limnocylindrales bacterium
CCAGCCGTGCTCGCTGCTGGCGCCGCTTAGCCACCCAACCGCAGTCCGGCTCGAACAAGCGGTAGACTGCCGCACTCAACTGGAGATAGAAGAAGATTGTTCCGCCGCAGACAGCGCTGCGCTCCCAGGGTTGCCGGCCAAGTGGCCGCAACTTGACGGACCGAAATCGCCGACCAGCCCACCTCGGGCCATGCCGGCGGGCACGCCGAGGCAAGGGATAGCACGTAGCAGCGCGACAGTGCCGCTGCAAAGCTGGAAAAACGTCGCGGGCCCACTGCCCACGCTGCCGACGCAGCGCCGACGCCCTCGCGCGGAACCAAGCGCAAGGACGTCCCGGCGCGCCGGGCGTGACAGTGAAAGGAGGCTACATGCCGACGGAGGCCAAGCAGGCCGCCGTGGCCGAGC
The DNA here is from genome assembly GCA_051003655.1 of Candidatus Limnocylindrales bacterium. Taxonomy (GTDB): domain Bacteria; phylum Chloroflexota; class Limnocylindria; order Limnocylindrales; family CSP1-4; genus JALYGJ01. The sequence continues at coordinate 406 of JBPCLD010000057.1, forward strand.
TGAAGGAGGAACTCTCCAACAGCCGAGCCACGATCGTGGCCGACTACCGCGGCCTGACCGTTTCTGACATCAGCGCTGTTCGCCGCGCTCTGCGCAGCGAAGGCATCACCTATCGCGTCGTCAAGAACCGCCTGGCGAAGATCGCTGCGACGGAGGCGGGCCGCGGCGAGCTCAATGAGCTGCTCGAGGGCCCGACCGCCCTGGCCATGGGAAACAGCGACGAGGTCACTCTCGCCCGAGTGTTCCTGGACGCCATCAGGCCGTACAAGACCATCGTGGTCCGCGGCGGCATCGTTGGCGAGACCCGCATCGACTCGGGCAACATCACCAAGCTTGCATCGCTGCCTTCGCGTGAGGTTCTACTCGCGCAACTGGCTGGCGGCATGGCTTCGCCGCTGGCGAAGATGGCGGCGTTGTTCGCCGCGCCGCTGCGCAACCTGGGCTACGCCCTCAGCCAGCTGTCCCATAACAGAGGACAGGAGGCAGGCGCCGCCGAGCCCGAGGCCACGGCGGCCGAAACGACCCAGCCGGAGGCACCTCAAGCCGAGGCTGCCGAGACTGAGGTCGTCGACGCACCGGAAGCCGAAGCCACCGTCGACGCACCGGAAGCCGAAGCCACCGCGGCGGACGCCACCGAGACCGACTCTTCACCTGCGGAGCCGACGAGGCCGACGCCGAACCCACCACGAACTGACTGAACTAAACGCTAAACCGGAAGGAGAACTAACCGTAATGGCAACCAAGGTTTCCCAGGACGATCTGCTTGAGGCAATCGACGGTATGACCGTGCTCGAGCTGTCCGAGTTCATCAAGAAGTTCGAAGAGCGGTACGGCGTCACCGCCGCTGCGCCAGCCGCTGCTGCCGCTCCGGCCGCTGCCGGTGGCGCCGCTCCGGCCGCAGCCGCGGCCGAAGAGCAGACCGAGTTCAGCGCCGTCCTCGTCGAGGTCGGCCCGAACAAGATCCCGGTGATCAAGGTCGTTCGCGAGCTGACCGGTCTGGGCCTAAAAGAGGCCAAGGACGTGGTCGACGCTGCGCCCAAGCCGATCAAGGAAGGTGTCACGCGCGAGGAGGCCGAGAAGGTCAAGTCCGCGCTCGAGGAGCAGGGCGCCAAGGTCGAGATCACGTAGCTCGACCGACTCGTCACAGTTCGAGGGAAGGCCGCTGGCACAACGCCGGCGGCCTTCCTTTTGATTCGCCAGCGGTCGGACGGTGGCGATAGCGCGCTGATCTGACCCACGTCGCTGCTACGCTCGCGAGCAATGACCGCTGAAGTAAAGCCTGTTCGAAGACTGACCGCGCCGACCCCGCGCGTGGCGCTGGTCATAGGCGCGGTCGTCGTCATCGGCGTCGTCTTGTATCTCGCGCGCCACGCGCTGACGCCGTTCGTCGTGGGCGCATTGCTCGTGTATCTGCTCGACCCGGCCGTCAGCTGGGTCTCGCGCATCCGCATCGGCACCCGAACCATCCCGCGCGGACTGGCGGTGCTGATCGTCTACGTCATCACGGCAATTGCGGTGATCCAGGGCCTCCGCCTGGTCCTCGGCCCACTCGTCAGCCAGCTGCTCGACTACGTTCGAGATCTCCCGGCCCTGCTCGCATCGGTGCAGGCGACGCTCGCCCAACTGGGCGAGATCTATCGCTCCATCGAACTGCCCGAGGACGTCCGCAAGTTCATCGATGACGCGCTTGCCGACATCGGAAAAGGCGGCGGAGGCATCGACTTCGGCGCGCTGCTGCCGCTCGCGCAGACCATCGCAGGCACAGCAGCCAGCTTCTTCGGCTTCCTGATCATTCCGATATGGGCGTTCTACATCCTGCGCGACCGCGTTCGCCTGACCGACCAGCTGGCCAACTCGCTGCCCGCGGCGTGGCGCGAGGAGGTCTGGAACGTCCTGTCGACCATCGAGCGGGTCTTCGGCCGGTGGATAAGGGGCCAGATCATCCTAATGCTCATCGTTGGTGCCGCGACATTCGCAGGGCTGATGGTCCTCGGCTGGACGGTCGATGCGCGCTTCATCCAGTTCGCCGTGCTATTGGCAGTGATTGCTGGGCTGTTGGAGCTGTTGCCGATCATCGGACCGATCATCTCGATGATCCCGACCCTTCTCGTGGGCCTGACCACCCGCGACCCGGTTGCGGCGACGATTGGCGTCCTCATCCTCTATACCGCTGTCCAGCAGCTCGAGAACGCCGTGCTGGTACCCAAGATCCAGGGCGATGCGGTGGAGCTGCACCCGTCCGTGGTCATCTTCGTGCTGATCGTCGGCGGGGCGATTGCCGGACTACTGGGCGCCATCCTCGCAATTCCGATCACCGCCGCGGCGCGCGACGTCTACCGATACCTGTTTCGCCGATTAAGCGATGACGAGGTCCCGGCGTCCACCGACCCGCCAGTCGACAAACCGATCGATCTGCCAGTCGACGCTGTTACCGCCGCGGGCGACGAGCCCGAGGCCACCGATGAACCGGCGGCTACCGAAGAATCGACCAATGCGTCGTCGGCCGATGGGCGACCCGCACCAAAGGCCTGACCGACACCGTCGTGGCGGTTCCCGGATGGCCAGCAACGAGCCATCTTTTCAAGTTCAAGTGAACACCTGGCCGATGGGATAGGACGTTTCCGGCTTCTAATCGCCGTTAGCAGAACAATTTTGCAGATGGAAATGGAATTCGGGCCTTCTAATCGGGCGACCCGACCTGGTACCACCCGCCGTGGTTCGCCTTCGGCTTCGTGCTGGATGTTCCTGCAAGCCCTGCGTAACCGGCGAGTCTTGCGCGCCTACCGTGTCTTCCGCAGGCACGAGGAAGTTCACCGTCGGATCGCTCGGGCCGGTTCAAACTGAGACACTAGCCTGCTCGGCGTTTGACAGCACGAACGGTGCTGGATACTATAAGCGGTCGTTGAGCGCGGCTCCCTTTGACCTGGATTCTTCTCAGCGGACGTCCACGTCCGCTTTTTGCTGCTTCCGGAATTTCGTCGCCGTCGCCCGTACGTCCGTCGTTGTCGCCGTGTCCATCGCCGCTAGGAGCGCTTGATGCTGTCTGTCACCAAAGAATCCGGCCGGCGTAACGTCTCTGCCTCAACCGAGCGCAAGCCGTACGCCCGCATCCCCGAAGTCCTGCCGATCCCGAACCTGATCGAGCTCCAGCTGAACTCGTTCAACTGGTTCATCGAGAACGGGCTGCGTGAGCTGCTCGACGAGATCAGCCCGATCCAGGACTTCACCAGCCGGGTTATGGAGCTCCGCTTCAAGGAGTACGAGTTCGAGGCACCCAAGTACACCGAGCTGGAGTGCCGTACCCGCGACCTGACCTTCTCCAAGCCACTCTACGTGTGGGTCGAGCTGCTCATCAAGGAGACCGGCGAGATCCAGCGCCAGCGCGTGTACATGGGCGACTTCCCCTTCATGACCGAAGAGGGCACGTTCATCATCAACGGCGCCGAGCGCGTCGTCGTCAGCCAGCTCGTCCGCTCGCCCGGCGTCTACTACACCAGCGTCGACGACCCGGCCACCGGCCGCCTGCTGTTCAACGCCAAGGTCATCCCGAATCGCGGTGCCTGGCTGGAGTTCGAGACCGCGGCTCGCGGGCAGCTGTACGTCAAGGTCGACCGCAAGCGCAAGCTCGAGGCCACCAAGCTACTGCGCGCCGTTGGCTACGAGTCGAACGACGAGATCAGTGGCCTGTTCTCCAGGATCGACAGCGGCGAGACCGCGTACGTCGCGTCGACGCTCGAGAAGGACAGCACCAACACCCGCGGCGAGGCCCTCATCGAGGTCTACAAGAAGCTGCGCCCGGGCGATCCGCCTACCGGTGACAACGCCGAGAAGCTGGTCGAGAGCCTGTTCTTCAACTTCCGCCGCTACGACCTCGGTCGGGTCGGCCGCTACAAGGTCAACAAGAAGCTGTCGGCCGTCGCCGATCGGATGGGCATCACCCTGCCCGGCCAGCGCACGATCAGCAAGGAAGACATCGCCGCGATAGTCGGCCACCTGATCGAGCT
>JBPCLD010000058.1:0-8812 GCA_051003655.1 Candidatus Limnocylindrales bacterium
CAGGTTCGCCTGGGCGACCAACTCATCGACGGCAGCGTCCGCGGCCGCCTCGAGCGGCTGCGCAACATGGTCGCCGCGGGCACCCTCACCTCATGAATGACCCAGCCAACACACCGACGCGGGAGTAAGCGATGGCCATCCGTTCCGAAGACATTACGACAATCATCAAGTCGGCCATCGACAAGTTCGATGCAGGCGTCGAAACGCGCTCCGTGGGCACGGTTGTCGAGGTGGGCGACGGAATTGCACAGGTCTACGGGCTGGAGGCTGCCCTTGCGTCTGAGCTGCTCGAGTTCCCGGGCGGCGTCATGGGCATGGCCCTCAATCTCGAGGAAGAGACGGTCGGCGCGGTCATCCTGGGTGACTTCAAGCAGATCAAGGAAGGCGACCAGGTCAAGACCACCGGCCGCGTGGTCGAGGTCCCGGTCGGAGCCGCGCTCATCGGCCGCGTGGTGGATCCCCTTGGCCGTCCGCTCGACGAAAAGGGCCCCATCGCCGCCACGGCGACCCGCCCGGTGGAGCGCATCGCGCCCGGCGTCATCGTGCGCAAGAGCGTCGATACCCCGGTCCAGACCGGCATCAAGGCGATCGACGCGTTGATCCCGATCGGCCGCGGCCAACGCGAGCTGATCATCGGCGATCGCCAGACGGGCAAGACCGCGATCGCCATCGACACGATCATCAACCAGAAGGGCAAAGCCTTGATCTGCATCTACGTCGCGATCGGCCAGAAGCTCTCGACAGTGGCCAAGACGGTTGCCATCCTCGAGCAGTACGGCGCGATGGAGCACACGCTCGTCGTCGTCGCCGGCGCCGAGGACCCCGCCCCCGTCCAGTACCTCGCACCGTACGCCGGCGCAGCGATGGGCGAAGAGATAATGGAAAACGGCGTCGAGGTCGAAGGAACCCTGGTCAAGGACGCGCTGTGTGTCTACGACGACCTGACCAAGCACGCCTGGGCGTACCGCGAGATGTCCCTGTTGCTGCGCCGCCCGCCGGGCCGCGAGGCCTACCCGGGCGACGTGTTCTACCTCCACAGCCGCCTCCTCGAGCGTGCCGCCCGGCTGAACGAAGAAAACGGCGGTGGCTCGCTCACCGCACTGCCGATGATCGAGACGCAGGCCAACGACGTCTCTGCCTACATTCCGACCAACGTGATCTCCATCACCGACGGCCAGATCTACCTGGAGTCGGACCTCTTCAACGCCGGCCAGCGTCCGGCGCTGAACGTCGGCATCTCGGTCTCGCGAGTTGGATCGGCGGCGCAGACCAAGGCGATGAAGAAGGTCGCCGGTCCTTTGAAGCTGGACCTGGCGCAATACCGCGAGCTGGCCGCATTCGCACAGTTCGCGTCGGACCTTGACAAGGCCACCCGCGACCAGCTGACCCGTGGCGAGAAGACATCCGAGGTCCTGAAGCAGCCGCAGTACGAGCCGCTGCCGGTTGAGAAGCAGGGCGCGATCCTGTGGGTCGTGACGAACGGCTATCTGGACGCGGTGCCCACCGGCCGCATCCGCGACTTCGAGCAGCGCTTTTATCGCTTCCTCGAAGCCGAACGCGGTGACCTCCTGGCCTCGCTCGGCGAGAAGAAGGAGCTGACCGACGAGATCGTCAGCGGCCTTAAGGAAGCAACCGAAGCGTTCAAAGAGACCTTCCAGGTCTAGGACGCGGAGAGCAGAGCCAGCCCATGCCCAGCCAGCGTGAGATCCGACGCCGAATAGGCTCCGTGCGCAATATCAAGCAGATAACGCGCGCAATGCAGTTCGTTGCCGCGTCGAAGCTGAAGCGTGCCCAGGACGCCACGCTCCAATCGCGGCCGTACGCGGACAAGATCGACGAGGTTCTCGCCGACCTGGCGGCCGTGCTCGGCGAGGATGATCACCCGCTGCTCGCGAAGCGTGAAGGTGGCACGCGCGCCATCGTCCTGATCACTACCGACCGTGGCCTGGCCGGTTCGCTCAACACGAACACGATTCGCTTCGTGGCTGAGCAGATCACCGGCCAGAAGACGGACCTCAAGGTGATAACCGTAGGCCGCAAGGGCCACGCCGCCATGCGCCGCGCACACGTCCCGATCGCGGCGACGTTCGAAGGCTTCGGCGACAGGCCGAATTTCGCCTCCGTCATAGCCCTCGCCCGGCTGCTGACCGATGACTACCTGGCTGGCACCTACTCGGCCATCGACCTCGTTTACCCGCGCTTCGTCTCTACCCTTGCCCAGCGGCCGATTCTCGACTCACTCCTGCCGGTCGAGCCGAGCAGTGACGCTGACGAGGGCATCCCGGGCAATCAGTTCATCTTCGAGCCCAGCCCGGACGCCGTCCTGCGCCAGCTACTGCCGCGCTACGCGGCGACGCGTGTCTACCAGGCTGTCCTCGAGCTGACCGCCAGCGAGCAGTCGGCGCGCATGGTCGCCATGAAGAACGCGACCGAGAACGCGCAGGAGCTGATCGAGGACCTGACCCTGACCTACAACAAGGTTCGCCAGGCGAACATCACTCGCGAGATGATCGAAATCGCGACCGGCGCCGAGGCGGCGTGATCGCGCAAGGAGGATTGCTAGCACCATGGCTGTAGCCGCTCCCGCAACTGGACGAGTCATTGCCATCACCGGCCCGGTGGTAGACATCGAGTTTCCGCAGGGCCAACTGCCAGCCATCTTCAACGCGGTCGAGATCCAGCGCCCGGGGGAGTCGCTCGTAGTCGAGGTCCAGTCGCATCTCGGAAACAACTGGGTTCGCGCCGTGGCGATGACGACAACAGACGGCCTCGCACGAGGCGTCGAGGCGGTGGACACCGGTGGCCCGATCAGCGTGCCGGTCGGCCCGGCGACGCTGGGACGCGTGTTCGACGTGCTCGGACGCCCGATCGATGGCAAGGGTCCAGTCGACGCCGAGCAGCGCTACCCGATCCACCGCGCGGCGCCTTCGTTCGACGATCAGACGACGGCGACGGAGGTCTTCGAAACCGGCCTCAAGGTGATCGACCTGATTGCGCCGTTCTCCAAGGGGGGCAAGGTTGGCGTGTTCGGCGGCGCCGGCGTCGGCAAGACGGTCATCATCCAGGAGCTGATCCGCAACGTGGCCGAGGAGCACGGTGGCTACTCCGTGTTCGCCGGCGTGGGTGAGCGGTCGCGTGAGGGCAACGACCTCCTGCACGAGATGACCGAGTCAGGCGTTCTGGCCAAGACGGTCATGGCGTTTGGTCAGATGAACGAGCCGCCCGGTGCGCGACTTCGCGTTGGGCTGACCGGCCTCACCTTCGCCGAGTTCTTCCGCGACGAGGGCCGCGACGTCCTGCTGTTCATCGACAACATCTTCCGTTTCACCCAGGCGGGCTCGGAAGTGTCGGCCCTGCTCGGCCGGATGCCGTCGGCGGTGGGCTACCAGCCCAACCTGGCGACCGAAATGGCGGGCCTCCAAGAGCGGATCACCTCGACCAAGAAGGGCTCGATCACCTCGCTCCAGGCGATCTTCGTGCCCGCCGACGACTACACCGACCCCGCGCCGGCGACGACCTTCGCCCACCTCGATTCGTCGATCCGCCTCGAGCGCTACCTGACCGAGCTGGGCATCTACCCGTCGGTCGACCCACTTACCTCGACTTCGCGCGTGCTCGACCCGAACGTTGTTGGGCAGGAGCACTACGACACTGCGCGTGAGACGCAACGCGTCCTTCAGAGCTACCGCGACCTCCAGGACATTATCGCCATCCTCGGCGTCGACGAGCTGTCTGAGGAGCAGAAGATCACCGTCGCACGGGCGCGGCGGCTGCAGCGCTTCATGAGCCAGCCGATGTTCGTGGCCGAGGTTTTCACCGGCCGTGAGGGCCGTTATGTGTCGATCAAGGACACGGTGGCCTCTTTCAAGGAGATCCTCGAGGGCAAGGCGGACGATCTGCCAGAGCAGGCGTTCTTCCTCGCGGGCACGATGGACGACGTTCGCGAAAACGCGAAGAAGCTTGCCTCGTGACTTTGGTCAGTGCAACGGCGGGTCCTGACTCGCATCCGTGGTCACGCTCGCCGCGCTGCGGCCCTTCGGGCTCCAACGCGCGGCTCGGTGACGCAGCGGACGCTCGCCACCCGCCCGGTGCACTGCCACGTCACGCAAACGACGCCTCGGTCGTCCACCCTCCACGCTGTGGTTAGGGTTTTCTAGTGCCTCTCCTGCTTGAGATTGTCACGCCTGAGCGGCAGGTCTTCTCGGAGGAGGTCGACTCGGTCGTTTGTCCCGGCATCGAGGGCGAGCTGGGTGTGCTGCCGCACCACGCGCCGCTCCTGACCACGCTGGGCGTCGGCGAGCTGCGCATTCGGCGGGGTGGCACAGAAGAGTACTTCGCCATCGCCGGCGGCTTTCTCCAGGTCCGACCCGACAAGGTCGTGGTGATGGCCGAGACTGCTGACATGGCGTCCGAGATCGATATCGAGAAGGCTCAGGAAGCCCGCCGCGAAGCCGAGCGCGCTCTGGCCGAAGGCTTCGAGGAGCCCGCCGACCTCGCTCGTGCACGTGCGGCGCTTCAGCGCGCGCTGCTCCGAATCCGCGTGGCCGAACGTCGTCGGCGCGAGGGTCCGCGTTCACGCGGTTGAGCTGGTGACGTCGAATCGACCGTTTCACTGGGAGTACGAGGAACAGCCGGTTGAGCGGCAGGCCTTCCGCGTAACAGGCGGTCGGGCGCTGCAGGGCAGCGTACGCGTCAGCGGCAGCAAGAACGCCGCTCTGAAGATGCTTGCTGCAGCCACGCTGACGGGCGAGCGCTGCCGTTTCACGAACGTGCCCGAGATCGAAGACGTCCGCGTCATGGTCGAGGTCCTGCGCGACCTCGGCGCGACCGTCGACCACCCCGCGCCCAACACGTACGAGGTGGCCGCGGGCGACGTGGAGTGGCTCTTCGTGCCGCTCGAGGCCGCGGCCAAGATGCGCGCCAGCTTCATCCTGCTCGGCCCGCTGCTCGCCCGCTTCGGGCGCGTGATCATGAGCAACCCAGGCGGCGACCGCATCGGCCGGCGACCGGTCAACCTCCACGTCGACGCGATGCGCGCCCTCGGCGCGGATATCGAATATCGAAACGGCTACTACTTCGCGCGCTCCCCGGGCCGCCTGCGGGGCGCCGACATCACCTTTCCAACCGTGACCGTCATGGGCACCGAGAACGCCATCCTGGCCGCCACACTGGCCGAAGGCACGAGCGTGATCAGACCCGCCGCCCAGGAGCCCGAGGTCGATGACCTGATCCTCATGCTCCGGAAGATGGGTGCCGAAGTGGAGCGCACGGCACCGGACACCGTCCTCATCGAGGGTCGGCGCCGGCTGCGCGGCGTTGAACACAACGTTCTGCCCGACCGGATCGAGGCCGGCACGTTCGTCATCGCGGCGGCTGTCACGGGCGGCGAGGTGATGATCGAGTCAGCACCCTGCGAGCACCTCGGCGCGTTCCTCGAGATCCTGAATGACATCGGCGTCCCGCTGGCCTGCGGCAAAGACTCCATCGACGTGCACAAGGGCGCCAAGGGCCCCGGCGAGTACACACCGGTCGACATCGAGACGGCGCCGTACCCGGGCCTGGCGACCGATCTCCAGCCGCCCACCTCAGTGCTCCTGAGCCAGGCGGCGGGCACCAGCCGGCTGCACGAATCGATCTTCGAGGATCGGCTCGACTGGCTGGAGGAGTTTCGTCGGCTCGGCGCGAACATCGAGCTGCATGACGACCACCACGCCTCGATAACGGGTCCGTCGCGGCTCCACTCGGCCGAGGTGGAGATGGGTGATCTGCGTGCCGGCGCCTCACTGATGCTCGGTGCCTTGGCCGCCGAAGGCACCAGCGTCATTCACGGCGCGCACCACGTTCGGCGGGGGTATGAGAACATCGAGGGCAAGTTCCTCGATCTCGGGGCGCAGATCGAACGTGTCTCGGAAGGGGGGGTCTAACTTCTCATGAAGATCGGTATTGATCTCGGCACGGCCAACATTCTTGTCTACGTCAAGGGCAAGGGGATCGTGGCCCGCGAGCCTTCGGTCGTCGCGGTGAGCGATGACAACCACATCGTTGCCGTCGGAGAGGAAGCGCGCGAGATGATCGGGCGCACGCCGGGCAACATCACCGCCATCCGGCCGATGAAGGACGGTGTGATCGCGGACTACGTGATCACCGAGGCGATGTTGCGCTACTTCATCAAGAAGGCTGGCCGCTCATTCACCAAACCCGACGTGATGATCAGCGTCCCATCTGGCGTGACCAGCGTCGAGAAGCGCGCTGTGCGCGACGCCGCCCTCAAGGCCGGCGCCCGCGAGGCGTACCTGATCGAGGAGCCGCTGGCCGCAGCGATCGGCGCGAACGTGCCTATCAGCGGGCCGTCGGGCAACCTCATCATCGATATCGGCGGCGGCACCAGCGAGATCGCGGTCATCTCCCTCGGCGGTGTCGTTGTTTCGCGCTCCGTGCGCGTCGGCGGCAACCGATTCGACGAGGCGATTACCAACTACGTGCGCAAGAAGTACAACGTAATGATCGGCGATCGCACCGCCGAGGAGGTCAAGATCCAGATCGGTACAGCGCTGCCGCTCGAGCGCGAGCCGCACATGGAAGTGCGCGGGCGCGACCTCATCGCGGGCTTGCCGCGGACGGTGCCGCTGACGAGCTCAGAGGTCATGGAGGCGCTCGAGCAGCCCCTTCAGCAGATCGTCGGCGCGGTGCGCGGCGTGCTGGAAGAGACGCCGCCCGAGTTGTCGAGCGACATTATCGACAAGGGCATGGTCATGTCAGGCGGTGGCTCGCTGCTGCGCAACATCGACAAGCTGCTCACCCAGGTCACCGGGGTGCCCTGCCACGTCGCCGAGAACGCGCTCAACTGCGTCGCACTGGGCACGGGCCTCGCTCTGGAACATTTCGACTTCTTCAAGAAGTCGCTCGTTCAGCGCATCTGAGCGATTGGCCCTGAGTGACCTGCCTGCGGGGAGCACGGCCCGCTCGTTTGCCGACCTCCACTGCCACACAAACGCGTCGTTCGACTCGCTGAGCCGACCGGCCGCGGTCGTCAGCGCCGCCGCCGCGCGCGGCCTGACCCATCTGGCGATCACCGACCATGACCGCATTGACGGCGCCTTGGCCGCGCGTAACGTCGCTCCCGAAGGGCTGACCGTCATCGTCGGCCAGGAGGTCCGGACAACCACCGGCGACCTGATCGCCCTGTACCTTGAGCAATCGATACCGCCCGGGCTGACGCCCGCCGAGGCGGCGAAACGAATTCGCGATCAAAGAGGCCTGGTGGGCATCGCCCATCCGTTCGACCGCTTCCGTGCCGGCGCCGGACGGCGCGGCTGGGAGGCGGAGCTCGAAGCGCTCATCCCTCTTCTCGATTTCGTCGAGGTCTGGAACGCGCGCCTGCTCGTCGGTGGTGGCAACCAACAGGCGGCGGAGTTCGCCGCCCAGAATGGCCTACCCGGTGTAGCCGTCTCGGACGCCCACACCGTGATCGAGGTGGGCGTGGCCTACACGATCTTCGCTGGTCCGCTCGAGAACGCGGACGACCTCCGCGCCGCTTTGCCCGGGGCGCAGCTCGTCACAGCACGTAGCTCGCGGGTCGTCCGAGTAGCGATGCCCCTCACCAAGCTCATCCAGCACCTGCGCGGCAACGGGCGCGTGGCTCCCGCATGACCACCGGGAACGACGAGGTCAAACCGCCGGCCGAGGAGCCGCTGGTCGACTATCCGTTCGTCCAGGAACAGGCCGCCGCCCCAGCGCCACTTTCGCGCCGCCTGCGGGACCCGAGAACGATCATCTCGATCGTCGTCCCGATAGTCGTCCTTATCCTGATCCTCGTGGCACTGCCGGGCTTCCAGCTCGACGAGCTTCCTGTCCTCATCGGCAATGCCAACCCGTGGCTGCTCCTCGCCGCCCTGGGCGTCTACTACCTCGGCTTCCCGCTCCGCGGATACCGCTGGTCGCTCTTGCTTCGGGGCGCGGGGACGCCCGTCGGGGTGCGCGACTCGACGGAGATCATCTTCATCAGCTGGCTGGTCAACTGCCTCGTGCCTGCGAAGCTGGGCGACGTCTATCGCGCCTGGCTGCTGCGCGCGAACTACGTCGTATCGCTGAGCAAGACGTTCGGCACCGTCTTCATCGAGCGCGTCTTTGACCTATTCGCGATCGTGCTCCTTGGCCTGGCCGCTGGCTTCTGGAGCTTTCGAGATGGGCTGTCCAGCGAGGTCCAGCTTCTCTTCGGGATCGGTATCGCCGTTGTCGCGGCCCTCGCCGTCGGGCTGTACACGGTCCGAAATTTCGGCGGGCGGCTGGTGCGCCGACTGCCTCTGCCGCCCGCCGCCGTCGCGTTCTACGATCGCTTCGAGGAAGGCGTTTTCTCGATCCAGCGGGGCCGCATTCCCCTGCTCGCCATCGTCACTGCGCTGATCTGGGCAACCGAGGCGATGCGCCTCTACCTGGTCGTGCTGGCGCTTGGCTTCGATCTGCAGATCGGGATCAGCGGCGCGTTCTTTGTGGCCCTCATCGCGTCGCTGCTGACCGCCATCCCGTTCACGCCCGCCGGGCTTGGCGCGGTCGAGGGCGCGGTCGTCTTCATCCTCACCGGTCTCTACGACGCGACCTCGACACAGGCAGTCGCGATCACGCTCGTCGACAGGGCAATCAGCGTCCTGTCGATCATCGCCATTGGCAGCCTGGCCTACGTCCTATCGTCGAAGACGAAGGGCAACCGGACGCCGGAAGAAATCGCTGTCCAGACCGAATAGCGACCTGAAACAAAAGATGTCGGTCAGCTAACCGGCATCGAGTGGGACGGCGCGCTGCGCGGCGTGTCCGC
>JBPCLD010000059.1:0-2628 GCA_051003655.1 Candidatus Limnocylindrales bacterium
ACTCGTTTGGCGGCCGTGAGCCGATCCGGGAACTCGTCGGTCGAGGACATGCTGGCCGATGCGTCGATCACCAGCACCAGGTCACGGGCCAGGCCGGCCGGATGCTCGGTGAAGGGACGCGCGACAATGAAGGCGAAGATCACCGCGAGCAGGAGTTGGAGGAGCAGCAACAGGGATCGGCGCAGCCGCTGCCATGGCGCGTTGGCCTCGACGTCGCGGACAAGCTGCTGCCACAGGAAGGTGCTGTTGACAGGTCGCTCCGGCCGACGCAGCCGAAGCATGTAGAAGGTGACGATGATCGGCACCGAGAGGAGGCCGATCAGGGCGAGGGGGACGAGGAATCCCATTGCTACCGATTACCCGCCGGTTCTACGCGGCGACAACCTGCCGGCGGCGCAACTCGGCGAAGACGAGATCGGCCAGCGGCATGGTGGTGGGTGTGGTCAGGTAGGCGACGCGGCGCTTGGCCGAGACCTCGTCCAGACGGGTCTGCCAGTCCGCAAGTCGGGCGCGATAGGAATCGAGCGTGAACAGGTCGGCGGTGACGTTGACTCCCTCACCTGTCTCGCGGTCGACCAGGCGCAGGTCACCTTCGAGCGGCGGATCGAGCTCGTCCGCGGAAAGCGTGTGCAGAACGGCCACGTTGCAGCGCGTCCCGGCAAGTTCGCTGATGGCACGCTCGGCGTTCTCGTCGAACAGGTCGCTGATCAGGATCAACGGCCCGCGCTGGGTGATCTGTGCGGCATAGTGCCGACAGGCCGAGGCGAGATCGGTCGGGCCAGGGTAAGGCTTGACGCCGGACAGGTCGGCCAGTACCTGGAACACGCGGCCCGTGCCGCGGACGGGTGAAAAGCGGCGAGCAACCTTGCCCTGCAGCACAGCCATGCTGATTCGGTCATACGAGGCGAGCCCTACGTATGCCAGAGCGGCGGCGGCGCGCTTGCCGAAGAGCAGCTTGTCGGGCGAGCCACCGTCCATCGACGCCGACGCATCCAGAAGAATGTGAACGTTGACGTCCTCTTCCTCGACGAACAGCTTGATGAACAGCTTCTCCAGCCGCGCATACAGGTTCCAGTCGAGCGCACGCAGATCGTCGCCGAGCGAGTAGTCGCGGTAGTCGGTGAACTCGACCGACTGGCCGCGCTTCACGCTGCGGCGGACGCCTTTCATCCCGCCGTGGACGGCCTTCTTGGTGACCAGCATCAGGCGTTCGAGCTGGCGCAGGAAGTACTCGTCGAAGACCGTCGGGTCGACCGCGGACGGCAGCAGGTCGCGCTTCATGATAGTCGCGACGCGGTTCGGGAGTCGTCCTTTGGCCAGCGCAATTCCGCAACAGCACTATCGTCGGGAGAGCCGCATCGATATCGGGCACGCCCGTGGCGGAGGCTCCGAAGTGGCGCTGTGGGCAGGCCCTGAGCATGATCGAGCGTGCCAAAGGCACCGATGAGCGGCCTACATGCCATCCAGACGAGGCTTGGCCCGGTCCGCAACGATAGTGCTGGAGTCACCCACGAGAACTGCTGTCGCCGGCTATTCATGACAGGGGCGCGCCACGGTTAGTCGACCGAAGGCGCAGGCACCGCGTCGAGCACCGAGCGAACGATCGCGTCGCTGGTGATTCCCTCGGCCTCTCCCTCGAAGTTGCGAATCACGCGGTGGCGCAGGGCGGGCATCGCGACGGCGCGCACGTCCTCGACCGCGACGTTGTATCTGCCGTCGAGCAGGGCGTGGATCTTGCCCGCCAGCACGAGCGCCTGCGCGCCGCGGGGCGAGCCGCCGTAGCGGACGTATTCCTTGACCAGGGCCGGCGCGCGCGGCGCTTCCGGGTGCGTGGCGGTCAGGACGGAGACCGCGTAGGCGGTCACGTGCGGCGCAATCGGGACGCTGCGCGCGAGGCGCTGCATCTGCACGATGTCCTTGGCGGTGGCCGCCGCCTTGGCCCGGGGCACGCGCGCGCCGGTGGTGCGTTCCATGATCTCGACCAGGTCCTCTTCGGACGGGAAAGGCACCCAGAGCTTGAACAGGAACCGGTCGAGCTGGGCCTCGGGCAGGGGATATGTGCCCTCCATCTCGAGCGGGTTCTGAGTCGCGAGTACGAAGAACGGCGGCTCGAGCAGGTGGCGCTCGCGCGCGACCGACACCTGCTGCTCCTGCATCGCCTCGAGCAGCGCCGACTGCGTCTTGGGCGTGGCGCGGTTGATCTCGTCGGCGAGGAGCAGGTTGGCGAAGACCGGGCCCGGCTGGAAGCGGAAGATCCGCTGTCCGTCCTGCTCGACGAGAACGTTGGTGCCGATAATGTCGGCGGGCATCAGGTCCGGCGTGAACTGGATGCGATTGAACGCGCAATCGAGCACGTCGGCGAACGTTCGGACGAGCATCGTCTTGCCCAGCCCGGGCACGCCTTCGAGCAGTGCGTGGCCGTTGGCGATCAGGCAGATCAAAGTCTGTCGGACGAGATCGTCCTGGCCGACGATGACCGACTTGACCTCCGACTCGATCGCTCGCGCGCGGTCGGAGAACTCTTCTACGGAAAGCTCGTTCGCGGCCGTCCGCTCGAGCGTGGGTTGCGCCATCAGCCCCTCCTGGCTCCTTTTGTGCGACCTGCTACTGCGTCGGGTTGAGCGACGA
>JBPCLD010000060.1:0-10856 GCA_051003655.1 Candidatus Limnocylindrales bacterium
GTGGTGGAGCCGACGACGTCCGCAAACAGCGCTGTGACCGGCTTGCGCTCGCCGGTGAGCTTGGCGGTGCGCATTTTCTCCACGAGTGGCTGCGGCGCGGCGGCCGAGATGCGCGCCTGCCGGGCGCTGTCATCGGCCGCGCCATCTGCGAGCGGCTGGCCGCAGCTCATGCAGAAGCGAGCATCGGCGGTAACGGGGGTCTCGCAGCGCGGGCAGAGGAGCCCGGAAGATTCCTCGGACATCGCTCGAATGTTACGCGCGGAACGATGGAATCCCCGCGCGACATTCTGCCGTGAGGCTGAGTACGGAGCGCTGGTTCTGAGTACGCTCGCGTGATCCAACATCCGGGCGCTGTTATCGTGATCAAAACCCGCGATCACGCGAAGGGACTCACGCGTAACGGGCCATGCCTTGGGGCCGCCCCGCCTTCGCTACTCTTTAGACATGCCGCCACGCACCTTCGATGGGGAGGGCGCGTCGATCCCATGGATGCCCGCCGCGGAGATCAGACAGCGCTTCCTCGACTTCTTCGCCGAGCGTGGGCACGAGGTCGTGCCCAGCGCTTCGCTCGTCCCTGCCGGCGATCAGACGCTGCTCTTCACGAATTCGGGCATGGTCCAGTTCAAGTCGGTGCTGACCGGCGCCGAAACTCGTAGCTACAAGCGAGCCGTCGATTGCCAGCGATGCCTGCGCGTGGCTGGCAAGCACAACGACTTCGAGGAGGTCGGCCGGACCACGCGTCACCAGACTCTCTTCGAGATGCTCGGCAACTGGAGCTTCGGCGACTACTTCAAGCGCGAGGCAATCCAGTGGGCGAAGGAGCTGCTCACGGAGGTGTACCTAATCCCCTGGGAACGCCTCGGGGCCACGACCTACAAGGACGACGAAGAAGCCCGTCAGTACTGGCGCGAGGTCGGCATGCCCGACGAACGCATGGCGGTCTGGGGCGACGTCGACAAGGGCGACGACCACAACTTCTGGCGCATGGCGGACACCGGCCCGTGCGGCCCGTGCAGCGAGATCCACTTCGACCGCGGCGCCCACCTATCTGAAGGCCCGCATTGCGTCCCGGACCACTCTGAGAACTGCCCCCGTTGGCTCGAGATCTGGAACCTCGTGTTCATGGAGTTTGACCAGAAGCCAACCGGCGAGCGCATCCCGTTGCCCTTCAAGAGTGTCGACACGGGCATGGGCCTGGAGCGCCTGACGAGCGTGCTCCAGGGCGTAAACACGAACTACGACACCGACCTGTTCACGCCGATTCACGAGCGCATGCGGGAGTTGCTCGGCCACGACCCCGAGACTTTCGAGGCTGAGCGCTTCAGCTACCAGGTCATCGCCGACCACATCCGAGCGCTGACCTTCCTGGTGCCCGACGGTGTCCGACCGTCGAACGAGGGGCGCGGTTATGTCATGCGTCGCATCCTGCGCCGCGCTGTTCGCCATGGCCGGCTGCTCGGCCGCAAGGAACCGTTCCTGGCCGAGCTGTCGGGCGTCGTGGTCGACAAGATGGATGGCGCGTATCCGTACCTGTCCGAGTGGCGCCCCCAGATCGCCAGCGTCATCTATGCCGAGGAACGCCAATTTCAGCGCACGCTCGACGCGGGAGTGATCCACTTCGAAGAAGCGCTCATCCCGATCACCGGGGCGCAGCGCCGGGTCGGCGTGCGGGCCGAGAGCCTTCCCCCAAACGCGCCCATCTTGCCGGGCGATGTCGCCTTCCGCCTGCACGACACGTATGGCTTCCCGATCGACCTGACGGTCGAGCTCGCCGCGGAGTACGGCGTGCGCGTGGATCGCCAAGGCTTCGGCACGGAGCTCGAGGCACAGCGCGAGCGCAGCCGCGGCGGCCGCAAGGCAGACATGGCCCGCAATGCCGAGATGACCGGACTGTACGAGAACATCGCCTCGCGCAACGGAGACACGCTCTTTCTCGGTTACGAGTCCACGTCGGCTGAGGCGAAGGTCGCGGCCATCCTGCGCGAAGGCACCGAATACCAGGATCTCGAGGCTGTTCCAGAGATCGAGCTGCGTGCACCCGCTGGAGCGGAGGCCGAGGTCGTCCTCGACCGCACGCCCTTCTATGCCGAGGGCGGCGGCCAGGTGGGGGATCAGGGAGTGCTGCACGCGTCGGATGGCACGCTGCTGTTCACCGTTTCCGACACCCAGCGACCTACCTCGGGCTTGATTGTCCACCGCGGCACGCTCCACGGCCGCCTGGCTGTGGGCGACACCGTCGTGGCCGAGGTAGACGACGAGCGGCGCGCCAGGACGATGCGAAACCACACGGCTACGCATCTTCTCCATCGGGCGCTGCGCAACAACGTCGGCGAGACCGCCCGTCAGGCAGGTTCCCTCGTCTCGCCCGACTACCTGCGCTTCGATTTCCCCATGGATCGAGCACTCACCACCGACGAGAAGCGCGCCATCGAGGCGGAAGTTCGTCGCGTCGTGCGTGAGAACCGGACGGCGACGCCGCGCTTTATGACCATGGCCGAGGCGATCTCCGAGGGCGCGGACGCGTTCTTCGACGAAAAGTACACAGAGAAGGTGCGCGTGGTCTTCGTGGATGGCTACAGCCGGGAGCTGTGCGGCGGCACGCACTGCTCCGCGTCGGGCCAGATCGGCTCTTTCGTGATCACCGGCGAGCGTTCGATCGGGACCGGGATGCGCCGCATCGAGGCCCTCACCGGCGACACCGCGGATGAGTACCTGGCGAGCCGGCTGACAGTGCTCGACGAGGCCGCTGCCGAGGCGGGCGCCCGAGATGCGGACGGCCTGGTGGAGCGTGTGCGTGAGCTCCAGGAACGCAACCGCGAGCTCGAGCGCCGCCTGCGCTCCGGCCGCTCCACGCTCCAGCCGGCAGAGCTGGCGCGCACGGCAGAAGCTGTCGACGGGACGCGCTTCATTGCATACGCCGGTGCGTTTGACTCGATGAAGGAGCTTCAGGGCTTCGCGCGCGCGGTGCGTGCCGAGCTCGGAGATGGCGTGATCGCGCTGGCACTTGAGGCGGACGAGCCCCAGTTGTTCGTGACCGTGAGCGACGATCTCGTGGCTCGCGGCGTTTCCGCCGGCGCTCTCGTCAACGAGGGTGCGCCGGTGATGGACGGCCGCGGTGGCGGGCGTCCTGAGATGGCCCAGGCCCGTGGTACCCGTCGTGACCGGCTGCCGAGTGCGCTCGAGGCTATTCGAGAGGCGCTCGAGGCCCGGCTCCGGGACGGCTCAGACACCCAGAGCAACCCGACAACCGACTGAGGCGCGGATGGCCTTCTGGCGCCGCTTCCTGCAACGCGCTGACAGCGAGAAGCTGGGCGCCTGCACCGCGCTGGATATCGGGACCGAGTTCGCGAAGGCGCTCGTGTTTGACATTGATGACGCCGGCAAGGCGACTGTCCGTGGCGTCGGGCGGAAGCGGCAGGGGCTGGCGCACATGTCGTCGGGCACCGTTGCCGACATATCGGCCGTCGTCGACAACTGCCAGGTCGCTCTCCAGGAGGCGGAGGAGATGGCCGGCTTCCGTTCCAGCCAGGTGATCATCGGGATCGCCGGCGAGCTGGTGAAGGGCTTCACCACCAGCGTAAGCCAGGAGCGCAAGCGGGTCGACACGCACCTCTCCGAGCGGGAGCTGGACTCATTGATCGAGTCCGTGCAACGCGAGGCGATGCGCGAAGCGGAGCGCACGATCACCTGGGAGACAGGCCTGCCCAACGTCGATGTCCGGCTCGTTCACGCGGCCGTGACCGGCGCCACCATCGACGGCTACGCGGTAACCAACCCGGTCAGCTTCCAGGGTCGCCACGTCCGAATCAGCATCTTCAACGCCTTCGCGCCATTGATCCACCTGGGCGCCCTCCAGACCGTGGCAAGCATGCTCGATCTGGAGCTAATGGCGATCGTGGCCGAGCCGTATGCCGTGGCGCGCTGCATGGACGACCAGCAGGTGCAGCAGGCTGGTGCGCTGTTCATCGACGTCGGCGGCGGGACGACAGATGTCGCGCTCGTTCGACCGGGCGGGATCGATGGAACGCGGATGTTCGCGCTCGGCGGCCGCGCCTTTACCAAGTCCCTCGCCGACCGGCTTGAGCTTCCCTTCGCCAGGGCCGAGGAGGTCAAGGTCGACTTCGCCATGGGAGTCAAGGTCGATCGGCCGAACGAAGTGGCGGAAATCGTGGGCGAGGATGTCGCCGTGTGGGCCGCGGGGGTGGAGCTCGTACTCGAGGAGTTCGGCAAGGATGGCATGTTGCCGGGCCGTATCTACCTGTGCGGCGGCGGGGCGCGCCTGCCGCAGATCAGCGCCGCGCTGCGTGACCCTGAGTTCGCGCGCCACCTCCCTTTCGCCCGGCCGCCGCAGGTCGAATCGATCACCGTGAACGAGGTGGCGCAGATCAACGACGCCACGGGTCTGTTGATCGACGAGCAGGACATTCCGCCCATGGCACTCGCCCACCAGGCGATCGAGATGAGCGCGCCCGAGGCGCCACTGGATGCGGCGCTGCGGCGCGTCCTGCGCCAGCTGAAGGTATAGATGTCTGTCTGCTATCTCGAGGTCGACGACGAGATCACCGGAGCGATCTCGAAGCTTCGGGCCGTCAGGGACGGCGAGGCGGTGATCGTCGTGCCGCCCGGGTCGCGGATCGCGACCAGCCGGATCAACTTCAAGCTCCTCACGCGGGAGGGCAATGAGCGCCGGCTGAATCTGGTGGCGGTCAGCGACGACCCTTCTGTCCGAGCGCTGGCGATCTCGGCCGGGCTCCCGGCGTACGACTCGATCGCGGCAGCCGAACAGGGGTTGGCGAACTTCCGTGAACAGGACCGACGCCTCGCTGAGCGTCTGGGCGGCCAGACTGCCGGCGTGGCGAAGGAGGGGCCTGCTCCCGCGCGGAAGAAACCGGATGCCCTCGACGGCACGCAGGTGCTGGCCATCCCACCGGTACCCAGCGCCGGGCGTGGGCCGTCACTGAAGACAGCACGCGATCCAACGACTGCGGGCAAACGCCCCGGATTCACCGGGGCAGAAATTGGGGGCACCGCCGACAGGAGATCGGTCGCAAACGACGATCGCGTAGCTCGCGGCGGGCGCAGGGTGGGCAACGCGCCTCTCATCGGCGCGGCTGCGCTGGTCCTGCTCGTCGTCGGTGTCGGCTACGGCGCCTACGTGCTCCTTCCAACCGCGACGATCACCCTCCAGCCTGTCGCCACCCAGCTGAGCCCGGCCCCGTTTACGGTCGTGGCAGATCCCAACGTCGCGGTGACAGACGTCGCAGCCGGCGTGGTGCCCGCCCAACTGATCGAGATTCCACTCAGCGTCGGTGCGACGTTTCCGGCAACCGGGATCGAGGCGCGCGAGACGCGTGCCACCGGCACCGTGCGATTCCGGAGCGAGAACACGCTCAACGAGGTGGCCGTGCTGGAGGGGACCGGAGTATCGACCCGTGACGGCATTGACTTCGAGACCACTGCGCCGGCTGTCGTGCCCCGAGCCGACTTTGCGACCAGCACACCGGGCGCCATCGATGTGCCGGTGCGGGCGACCCGTCTGGGTCCACGCGGCAACGTGGCTGCCGAGACGATCAGCGAGCTGCCCGCCGGTCTGCGCGGCCAGCTGGTGAGCGTCCGAAACCCTGATCCGACGGATGGCGGCCGGCGGGTCGAGGAGAGTGTCGTGACCCAGGCGGACTTCGACGCTGCCATGTCGGCCCTCGACGGCCAGCTTCACGTCGCGCTCGCGGACGCGATGGCCCTGCCGGGAACGACGCCACGCGGGCTCACCCTGTACCCAGGGACTGCCCAAACGGGTTCACCGGAGCCCAGCCCGACCGCGACGGAGATCGTCGGCAAGGTCCAGAGCCGCTTCATGGTGAGGTACGAATCGGTCGCCACCGTGTTGGCCGTGAACGAGGTCCTGGTTGATGAGTTGGCCGCGTCTCGGGTGCGCAGCATGTTGAGCTCGGACCAACAGATCGTGGGCGACCAGGTTGTCACCAGCCACTCCGCGACCTCGGTGATTGGCGAGACAATCCCCTACGAGGTCACCGCAACAGCCACTGTTTTCTCAGAACCTGACACCGCGGCGCTGGCTACCGCGGTGCGCGGGAAGTCAATTCCCGAGGCGCGACAGATACTTGTCGCGTACGGAGTGGTTGAAATCTTTGTATGGCCGGAATTCGTCGACCGGCTGCCCGACCAGACGGCGCGCATCAGCCTAGTCGTTGTCAACCCGAGCCCGCGGCCGTGACCGCACTTCTCGGATGGCGACAATGACGCGGCTTCTTGGCGTTGACCTGGGCGAGCGTCGGATCGGCCTCGCGGTGGCCGACACCGGCTCCGGGGCCGTCCGACCCTTGGCGACGATCAGGCGTGCCGACACGGCACGCGACGCTCGCACCATCGCGCGGGTCTGCGATGAGCAGCGCATCGACGAGATCGTGGTCGGCCTGCCCTTGAACATGGACGGCAGCGAAGGCCCGCAGGCGCTTGAGACCCGGGCCTGGGCCGCAGAGGTGGCTCGAGACCTCGATCGGAAGATCGTGTGGCGCGACGAGAGGCTGACCAGCGAGCTAGCAGAGGGCCGAATGGAGCGTGCCGCACGAGGCAGAGCCGGCGGCCCGCCGTCCGCGGCGAGTCGCTCCAATCGCCGAGCGCGGATCGATCGCGAGGCTGCCGCTGCCATCCTCCAGGCAGAGCTCGACGCTCGCTGATGGGGATCGATCGAGGGCCACGCCCCGACGCCGCACGCCGTGAACGCCTCGCCTCCGCGGGCCAGCGCGCCAAGGAACGTGCCGCCAGCGGCTACGAGGTCCGCAGCGGCGGCTTCCGGCCACGCACGACGAATGGTGGCGGGAGGCGTTGGAGCATCATCCTCGCGTCGGCGGCGGTCGTCGTCATCGTGGCCTGGTTCGCCCTGCCGCCGCTCATGGGTGGCCTGTTCCGAGCTCTGGCAGAGGAGAATCCCGACTTGATACGCCTCGGGTTCGTAGCCGATGCCGTTGAGACCGTGATGGAAGACCGACCCGATACGCCGGCCGGCACCGATCCAACGCCCGTCGAATTCGTGATCGAGGCCGGGGCGAGCAGCCGTGAGATCACCGACGACCTGGTCGAGCGCGACCTGGTGACCGACCGACTGGCTTTCTCGTGGGTGCTGGCGTCCGAGGGAACGTACGACGACCTTCGCTTTGGCCGGCACATGCTGGCCCGGACGATGACCCCTCGGCAGGTTGCCGGGGTACTTCAGGGCGAACCGACAACCGGGAACGGTGGTGTTTCGGTCGCATTGCGCCAGGGTCTCAGGCTCGAGCAGATCGTTGCCTACCTCCAAACGCTGCCATTCACCAACCTCGATATCGAGGAGTTCTACGGCATGGCGACCGACCCGCCGCAGTCGTTCCGGGACAAGTTCGCCTGGCTGCACGTGGTCCCAGAGGGCCGCAGCGTGGAGGGCTTCCTGGGATCGGGCGTGTTCGACGCACCGCCGGATATCGACGCCACGGGGATGCTCGAGCTCCTGTTGCAGCGGTGGCAGGAGAGCCCGTCATCCGCGCTCATCAACGAGGCGCAAGCACACGGGCTCGACTTCTACCAGACCGTGGTGTTGGCGAGCATCGTGGAGCGCGAGGCGATCCTCGATGAGGATCGGCCGTTGATCGCAGGCGTTTATCAGAACCGCATCAACGGGCTCGACGGGGTGAAGGTGCTTAACGCGGAGCCAGTGCTGATCTATGCGAAGGACATGATCGCCCTCCGTGATCAGCACATCAGTGAATGGCCCCTCTACCCCTTCTGGACGCTCGACGGCCTGGGTTCGGCGCAGGATTTCGAGGTCCCGCCTGATCTTGCCGGCTACCAGGTCTGGCACTCGCGCGGTCTGCCGCCCGGGCCCATCTCGACGCCCGGCCTGGCGTCGCTCCGAGCAGCCCTGGCACCGAACACGACCGACGGGTACGTCTACTTCCTGGCCAAGGGTGACGGCACGAACGGGCACGTATTCGCCACGAGCTATGAGGATCACCTCCACAACATCGAGATATACATCGTCGGCGGGGCATCCGAGACCGAACCTCCGACCGACCCGACCCTTGCTCCATCACCAGCATCCAGCCCGCCCCAGCCGACTTGAAGTCGACTTGAAGTCGACTTGAAGCCGACCACCGACGACCTTCGGCGCTGGGCCGATGCAGATAGCGTCGCCCGGCCCGGGCGTGTTGAGGCCCTTCGCGCGCGCATGGCTGAGGAGGGCGTCGACGCCTACTTCGGGGTCCGTCGCGAGAACACGCGCTACCTGACGGGCTTCGAACTCGGAGAGGGCGAGGAGAAGGTCGCCGGGAACTCGGGACAGTTCCTGATTGGGCGCGACGAGGTGGTCGTCCTGTCGGACTCGCGCTACATGATCGCAGCTGAAAGGCAATGCGCCGGGGCGCGGGTCGAGCGTGTCTACAACGACATGTACGCCCGCTGGCCCAAGCTGTTGGCGAGCCTGGGCTCAGTCAAACGCGTCGCTGTCGAGGGCGGCTTCGTGCCGTACTCGACGTGGCGTCGCCTGGCCGACGCCTCACCGGATGTCGAGCTGGTCCCTGCCGAGGGATGGGTCGAGGACCTGCGCCAGACCAAGGAGCAGTCGGAGCTCGAGCGGGTCGCGGCCGCCTGTGCCGTTGCCGACGGAGCACTTGAGAGGCTCCTGCCCAAGATCCGTGCTGGCGTGACCGAGGTGGAGCTGGCTCTGGATCTCGAATGGGAGATGCGAACTAACGGTGCGAATGCGCTCGCATTCGAAGTTACCTGCCTCTCTGGACCGAACGCGGCCTTGCCGCACGGCTCGCCTACCTCGCGCGAGCTGAGAGAAGGGGAGGTGGTGTTGTTCGACTTCGGGGCGCAGGTGTGTGGCTATCGATCGGACATGACGCGGACACTGTTCGTCGGCGAGCCGACCGCCCGAGACCGCGACATCTACGAGCTGGTCGCACGAGCTCAACAGGCAGCAATCGACGCGCTGTCGCACGCTGTGGCCGCCGACGAGCGGCCGAGCGGCAGGGCGCTGGATAAGGTGGCCCGCGACGTCATCCACGCGGCCGGGCACGGCGATCACTACGGCCACGGCCTGGGCCACGGCATCGGCCTCGCCACGCACGAGCTTCCATCTCTCGGCATGACGGCACCCGACGTGCCGTTGCCGAGCCCGACGGTCTTTTCGGTCGAGCCTGGCACCTACCTGGGCGGTGTGACCGGCGTTCGGATCGAGGACCTGCTCCACTTCGACGCCGCGGACCGGAAAGTCGAGCTTCTCACCCTGTTCCCGCGCGGGGTAACGGTCGTCGGCGACTAGTCACGGGTCGCGTCCACGCCGGTTGGTGGGGAGGCTCCGGCTCGTCAGCGAGCTGCGGCTCGTCCGCGGCTACGATAAGAACGTGATTTCAACCGGCGATTTGAAACGTGGTGTCGTCATCGAGCTCGATGGCGAGCTGTGGCAGGTACTCGACTACCACCACATCAAGATGGGCCGCGGCTCAGCCCAGGTGCGCATCAAGCTGCGTAACATCAAGCGCGGCCAGACGGTGGAGAAATCTTTCCAGGCAGGGGAGAAGTGGCCGCGCGCGTACCTCGAGACACGCCAGGTCCAGTTCCTCTACAGCGACGGCAACGAGTTCCACTTCATGGACAACCAGTCGTACGAGCAGTTCTCGATGACCGCGGAGAAGCTCGGCGAGACAGCGCAGTACCTGACCGAGGGGATGACGCTCGATCGCACCTCGTACGAGGGCGAGACGATCGGCGTGGAACTGCCTGTGACGGTTGATCTGAAGGTGGTCGAGACTGATCCGGGCTTTGCAGGCGACACACAGAGCGGGGCACGCAAGCCCGCGACGACCGAAACCGGCCTCGTCGTGCAGGTGCCCCTGTTCGTCAGCGCCGGCGACACGATCCGGATCGACACCCGCACGGGTGACTACCAAACCCGCGTTTGAGCAGGTGACGCAAGAGCGACAGCCGCAGCCAAAGGTTGGACGGCCAGACATTATGCCGGCCTACGGCGTGCCCGCCACGCTCAAGGGGACGCTCGGGTGGGATTGGGCAGAAGTACGGCTCGAGCAGGCCCCCGTCTACTGGGTGGCAACGACGAGGCCCGAAGGTCGGCCGCATGTCATGCCCACCTGGGGCGCGTGGGTCGACGGAGCGTTCTGGATGGAGGGCGGCGAACAGACGCGGCGCATGCGCAACCTCGCGCTCAACCCGAATGCTGTAGTCCACGTGGAGCGGGGCGATGACGTGGTCATCGTGGAAGGGGTCGGGGAAAAGCTCGTCGACCTCGATCCAGATCTCACCGAGCGACTTGTCGCCGGATTTCACAAGTACGTGGCGAGCCACGGCTATAGCGCAGGCCCGGAGAACTGGACCAGCGGCATCTGGGTGATCCGTCCTCGAGTGGCGTTCGGCTGGAGCGCCTTTCCGAAGGACGCGACCCGCTGGAACTTCGGGTGACCAGGGCTAGGCTACGGGCGTGACTGATCCCTTCCGCAGCCAAGCGTCATCCGTGGCTCCTGTCGAGCCGGTTACGCCGCCGATCACCAACCAGGCGTCGTCGCTGCCGATCATGTCCGTCGGCGAATTGACGTCGCTGGTCAAGGGCACGTTGCGCTCGGCGCCGAAGCTGCGCAACGTGTGGGTTGAGGGCGAGGTTGGCCAGGTCAGCATCAGCGCCGCCGGCCACTGCTACTTCACGCTCAAGGATGAGCGCGCCCAGCTGCGCTGCGTCATCTTCCGCGACGAGAGATTGATGATGCCGTTCGAGGCACGCACCGGTCTCCGCCTCGTTGCCCACGGCCACCTCGACGTATTCGAGCCGCAGGGCACTTACCAGCTGT
>JBPCLD010000061.1:0-15992 GCA_051003655.1 Candidatus Limnocylindrales bacterium
TCTGTTCCGCCGGCCACGCCACCCGATCGCCGCGCGCAAGTGAGTCACGTGTGTCGGCGGCGAGGGATGGCTCGACCCCGTACACCCGCGCCGTTTGGTTGATCCGATGCATCGCCGCGGCGACTCCTGACGCCAGGCCGCCCAGCCCAATCGGCACCAGCACCACCGGTGCCTCATCGATGCCCAGCTCCAACAGCTGCGCATAGATCTCGAAGCCGATTGTGCCCTGCCCCGCGATGACGGCGATGTGGTTCGCAGACGGGATGAGCTCCATGCCCTCGCGCTCGGCGATCTCGTGAGCGCGTTCGACGCGCTCGACGTTGTGCGGCCCCACGAAGACGATCTCCGCGCCGTCTGCCCGCACTCCGGCGACCTTGACCTTGGGCGCCGTCTCGGGCATCACGACAACCGCGCGGATGCCGAGCAGACGCCCGGCGCGAGCGATTGCCTGGGCGTGGTTGCCGCTCGAGTGGGTGACTACGCCGCGCAGGCGCTCATCGGGCGTCAGCCGGGCCATCGCGTTGTACGCCCCACGGATCTTGAATGAGCCAGTTGGCTGGAGGCTCTCGGCCTTGATGAACGAGTTGTCGCGGAACGGGAGGAGAGGCGTCGCAACGGCTACGCCCTTGAGCCGCGATATGGCGGCGTCCATCTCCGCGAGGAGCTGATCGTCGTCGAAGACCGCGTTCACGCGGCTATACTGCCCCCACTTGGCCATCCGCCGCTCGGGATCAGGCCGTTACCACCGGGCGCGCGTCTATCGACCCGTGGAGGGACCGGATCGCACGTGAGCCTCGGTAGCGCTGTACCCGCCGAAACCACTGGCGAGGAGCGCGCGCGCCGCCGGCTCTCAAAGACCGACACCCTCCGTCCGACTTATGGCTTCGACGACGTCTCGCTTGCCCCTGGGATCGAGACAGTTGATCCGGCTGACGTGGACACGTCGACCGAGATCGGCGGCGTCAGACTGGCCATCCCCATCCTCGCCGCGGCGATGGACGCGGTGGTGGACGCCACCTTCAGCAGCGCTCTGGCGCACCTAGGCGGCCTCGCCGTCCTGAACCTCGAGGGTCTGCAGACGCGCTACGAGGATCCCCGCCCGATGCTCGAGGGCATCGCCAGCGCGACAGACGACGAGATCCAC
This sequence comes from Candidatus Limnocylindrales bacterium, assembly GCA_051003655.1. Taxonomy (GTDB): domain Bacteria; phylum Chloroflexota; class Limnocylindria; order Limnocylindrales; family CSP1-4; genus JALYGJ01. The sequence goes on from JBPCLD010000061.1 coordinate 1,145, forward strand.
GATGTCCTGGCAGCGGCCTACGCCACGCCCATCTCCGAGGAGCTCGTGGCGCTTCGCATCAGCGAGATCCACGCGGCCGGATCGCCTGCGTTCGTCGCCGCCACGCCCGCGGCCGCCCGCCGCCTGGGGCCACTCGCCGCTCAGCACGGCGCGGACGTCTTCCTGGTCCAGTCGCAGGTATCGAGCACGCGCCACCTGGCGGCGGGCTACGAGCCGCTCGCGCTGAGCGACTTCACGCAACAGATGCCGATTCCCGTCTGTGTCGGGAACACGACCTCCTATCACGCAGCGATCGAGCTGATGCGCCAGGGCGCCGCGGCCGTGTTCGTCGGTGTTGGGCCGGGAGCGTCATGCACGACGCGCGACGTCCTCGGCATCGGCGTGCCGCAGGTCACGGCGATTGCCGATGTTGCCGCGGCACGCGACGACCACATGGACCAGACTGGCCGCTACGTCCCGGTCGTCGCCGACGGCGGGATGCGCCGCGGTGGTGAGCTGGCCAAGGCGGTTGCCGCGGGTGCGGACGTGCTAATGCTGGGCACTCCGCTGGCGCGAGCCACGGAAGCTCCCGGTCAGGGCACCAACTGGGGCATGGCCGCGCCATCGCCCACCTTGCCGCGCGGAACTCGCATCCGCGTTGGCACGGTCGGCTCACTCGAAAGGATCCTGCTCGGACCGGCGGGCGTCACCGATGGGACGCAGAACCTCGTCGGCGCGCTGCGCCAGTCGATGGCCGCGCTCGGGGCGCGCGACCTGCGCGCGATGCAGCAGGTCGAGATGGTCTACGCGCCGGCAGTCGCCGTGGAAGGCAAGTCGTGGCAGCGAGGCAGCAGCCGCTAGGCCCATCGTTGACCGCGGACGACAGGTCGATCGGCAATGAGCTCGTCGGCTGGGGCAAGGTGGCGCTCATCGAGACAATCGGGCGGGTAACCGGCGCGGCCGCCACCGCGGCCGTCGGCTTCGTGAAAGTCGAGGACGGCAGCCTGCTCGTGGCGGCAGGCACCGAGGGATCCGATTGGGCGCTCAACCTGCGCGCCAACCCCAATTGCCGAGTCACGGTCGGAGAAGACGTGAGGGATTGTTCCGCGAGCGAGGTCGACGGGGCGCTGCGAAACCGTGCGCTGGGTGAGCTGGTCATGAAATACGGCACGCCGGCCGAGCGCCTGGGCCACGGACCAGTCTTCCGACTTGTGCCCCAGACATGACCGATATCCAGGACATGGAGTACCTGCTGAGGTCGAGCGTGGCTCAGCCGCGCGGCCAGGCGTTGCTCCGGCGCGAGAGGGACGGCCGCCCCGTACACTCCCGATCCGGTTCGGCGCAGAATTTGGAGGAGTGTGCCAGTGGAGCTCAGCCAGTTCCTGACGGCACTGGTCGGCGCATTCTTCGGCGCCTTCGGCTGGCTTCTGGTGGGCCTGTTCCTGACCCGGCGCGCCAACGAGCGCCAGGCGAGAAATGCAGCCCGGGCGGTCTATTTCGAGCTGGCGATGAACGAGATCGATATCGATGTCGCGGTCAAGCACGGCGTTTTTGGCACGCTCCGCCGGAGCTCATTTGACAGGCTGCTGCCGGAGCTGGCCACGTGGCTCGAGGCGCATGAGCTCGAAGCAATCGCCCGCGCCTATATGAGCCACGCCGGCTACGAACAGACACAGCGGGAAGACAAGCTCCCCGCGCAGATCAGGAACGCAGTCCTGGCCAAGGTCCAGGCGGAGCACGATGCCGCGTCGAACCTGCTCCGACGACGATCGTTCTCCGCGAAGGAGGCGGCGCGCCTTTCGACAATGTCACGAGCCGAGGGCGCAGGCCACGGGGCCAACGTGCCGTCCACACCGAGGAGTGGGTGATGCCAGGGACCAAACAGGATTTCTTCAAGCGCTATGTGAACGCCATCGCCCAACGTGATTTCGACGCGCTGGAGCAGATGATTCACGCGGAATATGTGGCCGACTACCCGCAGTCGGGAGAGCGGTTCCGCGGGTTCGCGGCATTTCGTCAACAGCTCGAAAATTATCCCGGCGGTCTGCCGGCGGCCCAGGCCGAGGATCCGAACACGAAAATCCTCGGAGACGAGGAACGCTGGGCGATCACCCCCGGCTACACCGTGCTTCCGTTGTCAGGTCCCGAGCGCTTCACCACGGTTACTCGGGCGCCCTATCCAGACGGCTCGCGGTGGTGGGTCGTCTCGATCCTTACACTCCGTGACGACAAGGTCGTCCACGCCGAAACCTACTTTGCGCCTGAATTTGACCCGCCTGAATGGCGCAAGGGCATGGTCGAGATCCTACCCCGCGACTGAGCGACTTGAATCGCAGTGCCCATGAATCCCCACGACATATTCACGCAACTGCTCACTGCCACTAGCACCAGCGAGATCGACGCGCTGGAGGAGCTTTTTCACCCCGAGTTCGTGGCGGACTCGCCGCAATCCGGCGAGCGCTCGCATGGTTTCGCCGGGTTTCGTGCTCAGATGGAGAATTACCCAGGCGGCCACGAGCAGATTGAATCGCAATTACCCGTCTCTCGGATCTATGGCGGTGAAGAGCGCTGGGCCATCACGCCCAACTACACCGTCGTTCCACTCGCAAACCCAAACGAGTACACGGCGCTGACCAGGACGCGCTACCCCGACGGATCGATGTGGTGGATTGTCATCCTGGTCACCCTGCGAGACGGGTTGTTGTTCCGCGCCGAGTCCTACTTCGCGCCTGACCTCTCGCCCGAGCAGCTGCGCGGCGGCACCGTTGAATTGGCGCCCTCCGAGGGCTCGGCTGATCGGTAGACTTCGGGGGAGGCTAAAGGAGATCTAGATCGAGCGACCAGAGCGCGGCAAGACGGTCCATGGCGAGCAGGCGAATGCCGGGCACCGCGTACTCGCCCCGGACGACGCCGAGGTGGAGGCGTATCTCGAAGTAGCGCTCGACGCGCCGGCGCCGGTCCGCGGTCCTGACGACGAGCCACAGACTCCCGACAACGTCGTCGTGCTCGACTTTGGTGGGCAGACCGCCCAGCTGATCGCGCGCCGCGTGCGCGAGCTCAACGTCTACTCGGAGCTGCTCCCCTTCGATACGCCGTGGGAGCAGATCGTCGCCCGGCGGCCGCGCGCCGTCATCCTGTCCGGCGGCCCGATGAGCGTCTACGAAGACGGCGCGCCGCACCCCGATCCAGAGATGTGGAAGCTCGCCGACGTTCCCATCCTGGGCATCTGCTACGGCATCCAGCTGATGGCGTATCACCTGGGCGGCGACGTGGTTCCGGCCGCAAAGCGGGAGTACGGTCCGGCGATTGTCTCGATCAAGACTGAGGACGGCCTGTTTCGCGGCATCGAGCGGGAGCAGCCGGTTTGGATGAGCCACGGCGACACGATCGTCAGCCCGCCGCCCGGCTTCGTGACCCTCGCCGTGTCGCCCTCGTCGCCATACGCGGGCCTTGCCGATACGGACCGTCAGATGTACGGCATCCAGTTCCACCCTGAGGTGATCCACACCCCCGCTGGCCGAGACATCCTGCGCAACTTCGTCCTCGGCATCGCCAGGGCCCGGCCGACATGGACGTCCGCGGGTTTCGTCGACTCGACCGTCGAGGGGATCCGTGCCCGCGTGGGCGACGGCAAGGTGATCTGCGCGCTATCCGGCGGCGTCGATTCGGCCGTCGCGGCGGCCCTGGTTCACCGCGCAGTCGGCGACCAGCTGACCTGCATCTACGTCGACCACGGCCTGATGAGGAAGCGCGAGTCGGAGCTCCTGCGCGAGACGTTCGCGAAGAACCTCGGCATGAACCTGGTGATGGTCGACGCCCGCGAACGGTTCCTGCGCCGGCTCGCCGGAGTCGACGACCCCGAGCAGAAGCGCCGCATCATCGGCGACGAGTTCATCCGGGTGTTCGAGGAGGAGGCGGCCAAGATCGGCCAGATCGACTTCCTGACCCAGGGCACTTTGTATCCGGACGTGATCGAGTCGACCGCGCCAGAGACCAAGGCCGCGCAGAAGATCAAGACCCACCACAACGTCGGCGGACTGCCGGCTGACATGCAGTTCCAGCTGATCGAGCCCCTGCGCTACCTGTTCAAAGACGAGGTGCGCGCGGTGGGCACCGAGATGGGCCTGCCCGAGCAGATGGTTCACCGTCAGCCGTTTCCGGGTCCGGGGCTGGCGATCAGGATCATCGGCGAGGTGACCGCCGAGCGGCTCGTGACCCTGCGCGAGGCTGACTGGATCGTGATCGACGAGATCAAGGCCGCGGGCCTCTACCGCAGCCTGTGGCAGTCGTTCGCGATCCTGACTCCGATCCGGTCGGTCGGCGTCATGGGCGACGGTCGGACGTACGCCAACGTGGTCGCCGTTCGTGCCGTGACCAGCGAGGACGGCATGACCGCAGACTGGGCGAAGCTGCCGTACGAGGTCCTGGCCAAGATCTCGAGCCGGATCGTCAACGAGGTGCCGGGTGTGAACCGCGTGGTGTACGACATCAGCTCCAAGCCACCCGCCACGATCGAGTGGGAGTAGTAGCTGGCTCAAAAACATTGGCCAACTGGACGTATTTCGTCCAGTATCTCGACGCCGACTCTGCATGTTGCGTCAGCAGGCCGGCATGCAGCCAACTGGCCCATTTCGGGGTGTCAAAAAGTGAACGCTGGACGCATTCCTTCCATATGACTAAAACCAGGTGACTGCGAGCCGGCTATCGGCACCGGGGCCGTCGTTCATCAAGGAAGAGACGGTCACCCTGTGGGGGCCGATGGGAGCGCCGGGCCGGAAGCTTTCGGCCGGCATGTCGTCTCCAAGCGTCATGGACGATGGCTGGTGGCTGACTCATCTGTGGGTGGCCGACGAGTCAGGAGTCGTGCAGGCGATCGACGTCGCCCCAGCAGCGGGACCACCGCCGGGCACTCCGCTCAGCTCTCTCGGCCCGCGTGTCGCCGGCGCGCTGTCCGGTTTGATCGACCAGGAGGACGAGCGCCAGCTCATCAGACTGCGGATGCCTCCAGCGCCGGATGAGTCGCGACCCTGGGAGAGGCCACTTCTTTGCATGCTGGCCGTGCGCTGGGATCCGATCCGAGCTTCGGTGATGCAGCGCAACCAGCTGGCTCGGGAGCTCCTGCGCGGCTTCGCCTCCGCAGTCGAGGCGGTTGGCCGGCCCGCCTGAAGCGATTCTCCTCGACTTCAACCTGATCTTGAGGCTCGCGTCGCGCGCCCGGGCGGTGCATGATGTGGGGCGATGGATGTCACGCTGGCCACCGAACGACTCTTCGTGCTCCAGGAGCGCCTCACCGTAGAGGAGATCCAGCAGCGCGCCATGGACAAGCGGCTCCAGGCGTTCGGTGGCGGGCTGGGCGCGCTGCTCCAGCGGCCGAAGCCTGAGGAGATCTCCCTCGTCGCCAAGCAGCGCCGCCTCGAGCCGTTCTGGCACGTTGCCGGTCGCGCCGTGTACGTCTACGAGCGCAACCGCGACTACACGGTCCCCGCGAGTGCACCTGACGTGGAAGCCATCACGGTCAATGGGACGAAATACGAGAGTCAGCCGGGCGGCACCGTCCAGCGCACATTTCGCATCGGCGCGCGCGAGCATTGCCGGGCCGCGTTCGCGCATGAGTCGTACGTCGACGGCCTCACTGGTGCGCCGGTAACCGACGCCGCGACGTTGATGGCCGGGCCACGCTCCGAGCTCGCCGATCCTGCAGCGTTATCAGCCAATGACACGATCGCCGTGCCGCCCGAGCACCGCGCCTCGTATGTCGTCCGGGCGCTGATGACCGAGATCATGAAGCCCGTCCAGGCCGACCAGATGCTCGAGGAATCGGTGATCCTCGAAGCCACGGACCTCTATTACCGCCCGATCTGGGCGTTCGAGTTCACCTGGCAGGGAAAAGGCAAGCAGGGCATAGTCGAGATCGACTCCGTCACCGGACAGACGCGGCAAGGCCAGGCGCTTGTCGGCTCGATCAAGGGCATGCTCTCGCGCGACCTGCTGTTCGATGTCGGTGCTGACACCGTGGGTCTGTTCGTGCCCGGCGGCAGCATCGCCGTAAAGTTGGCCAAGGCGGCGATCGACCGGAAATAGGGTCGTTCGTGGCGGGTTGCTCTCGCTAGACTCGCCAGCACGTGGAATCGTTGCGCATCCTCGCCGCACCCGGACTGCGCACAGTCGCGCGATCGGGCTGGCGCGCCCGGCTGACCACGGCGCTGGCGGTGGTTGCCAGCCAGCCGCAGCTCTGGTTGCTGGGCATGATCGGATTTCTCCTCCGTGGGGGAGTCGTCCTCCTGCTCGTGCCGATCATCGCCCTCCCGACGCAGGTGGAGGCTCGCCTGCTGATCGGCGATTACCTGGGATCGACTGGTTTCACGGGCACCTTCTGGTCTCTGCTCGCCGCGACAGCGGTGTTGGCCTCGGTGCTCATCGCGGCAGTTCTCTGGGTGTTGGCACGCACTGAGATCGGCGCGTTCACGAGGCTCATGAACGATCCCGAGACAGCCGATCAACAGGCTTTTGAGCCCGCCCGGCTGTCGCGCAGAGGGCGCCGGTGGCTGATGCTGCGGATATTCGGCATCCAGGTGCTGACATTCGTTGCGCTCGCTGCCGGCGCCGCACCGCTCGCGTCGGCCGTCGGTCAGATGGCGTTCGCCGAGATCGTCCGCCCAAGCTCATCGGCATCTATCTACGCGCGGGTCCTGGCCGGCGTCGGCGAGCCACTCTTCTTCTTCCTTGTCGCGCTCATCGTCATCGAGATCGTCTCTGCGCTCGCAACGCGCGAGCTGCTCGTTGGGGCGACCGGCTGGCGGGGACGGTTGGCCTCAAGGCGCCTGTGGATGCTGCCCGCGGTCGGGTCCGCACTCGCCCGTCCGGTCGTGTCACCGCTGCGGACGCTCGGCACTGCCGCGATAGGCTGGGCGGCGACGGCTGCCGTTCTAATTCCGTCGTTCTGGGCAATCACGATCTGCTGGCAAGCCGTGCGCGCCGCATTCCTTACCTCGGTCGGGCTGTCCGACACGAGCGAGGTTGTGGGCATGCTCCTGATCGCGCTTGCGTTCTCGGGGACGTTCGTCCTCTCGATTGTCGTGGCCGGGTTCGCCTCCGCACTGCGTGCGGCACTATGGAACCTCGAGCGCCTTCGCTGACTTATGCCACGCTCGTAACGCGCGCCTGACACTCCGCGCGGCTGTCGAGACGGGTTCCCCTGCTAAACTCGCGCCGCCTGCGGCACGTCCGCGGCCGGCTATTTGAGGCGCACTTCTAGATGATTGACCAGCTCCTCGAGACGCTCGGGAGCGAGATCGGCAAATTCCTCGACTCGCCGCTTGTTCGGCTGTCCCTCCAGGCAATTGCCTTCTACGTCGTGCTGCTGTGGGCCGCGACGGCTTACTGGGCGTACCGAGACCTCCAGACGCGGACCACCAACCCGGTCGCACCGTATCTCGCCGCCGCGCTGATCATCCTCTTTACGCCGCTGTTCTTCTTCTTCGGCGTCATCGTCTACCGCATCCTGCGGCCGTCCGAAACCGTCGCCGAGGCCAACGAGAGGGCCCTCGCCGAAGAGGCGATGATGGTCGAGATCGAGTCCCAGCCGCACTGCGCGAACTGTTCGCGGCAGGTGCACGAGGACTGGATCATCTGCCCGACCTGCCGCAACCGACTCCGTCGCGTCTGCCCGAACTGCAGCCGGCTGGTCGAGCTGGACTGGTCACTCTGCGCCTGGTGCGGCAAGGACTTCGAGCGACCGGAGCTTCTCCAGGAGGTCGCCGTACCGCCACCCGCGGGACGGCCACTCCGGCCGGCCGAGAGCGAGACTTTCCCAGAGACGGCGCCCCCGCCGGCTGTGCCAGCAATCGCATCCACCTCGGCCGAAAACCGAGTGACCGAGCGCGCGCCACGTGCCGCGCCGACCGAGAACTGACCCGCCGACCTGAGCGCTGACCCTGGCGACGGCCGCACAACGCCGCGCGGCATCTTCTCTCTCGAGGGCCGGCCGGCACCGGCCCTTTACCTCGTCGGCTGGCTGCTAAGTGGCATTGGCCTCGGGCTCCTGTTCGTCGCGCTCATGTCCCCGGTGGAGATCGGCGGAATCCTGCTGCTCGCATCGCTCCTCCCGATTGCCCTCGGGCTCTCTTCGGCAGCCGGTTACCAGGTGGTCGCTCACGCCCGTCGCTCGGCGTCCGAGTACCGCGGTCCGTCACCACTGATCCTCTTTGGCCTTCAGCTGGTGCTGGCGAACGTCCTGGCCAGCGCGCTCCTTCTGCTCGGCCTCCCGGACCTCAGCACGTCCTCGATCGCGTTTCTTGCGATCGCGACAACGCTGGCGCTGTCCTATCTCGTCGTCGTCTCACTGTTCGTGGTCAGGACGGGTGCACTGAGCTGGCGAGAGCTCGGCCTGCCGGCTGGCGCTCCGTTCGGCCGACTAGTGGCCGATCTTGGTTTCGGCGCGCTGACGATGCTGGTGTTGTGGGTCCCCATCACCATCCTCGCCGCTCTATTGGCCGTCCTTCTTGGCGTCACCACCGCGAACGTGGTCCCGGTTCCGTCGAACCTCACCGATTTCCTGCTCCTGGTCCTGGGGGCCGCCATCCTCATCCCGATCGGCGAGGAGGTCTTCTTCCGCGGACTCGCGCTCACGGCGTGGCTGAAGGACCGTGGCGTTCGCTCGGCCCTCATTCGGAGCACGCTCTTCTTCGCCCTTGTCCACTCCCTCAACATCGATGTGGAGCTTGGGCCCGGGGCTGCGTGGGAGGGCGCGCGCCAGGCCCTGTTGACCGTGGCGGTCATAGCACCTGTCGGCCTTGGGCTGGGGTGGTTGTTCATACGACGTGGACTGGTGGCGGCGATCGCCGGCCATGCCACCTTCAACTTCATCGGTGTGGTCTTGCTGGCGCTCGCCCAGAACCTCCCGGAGGTTACGCCGCTGGGCTGATTTCGAGGAGAGCCACAGTTAAGTCGGCGGCAATCGCTGGTGAAGGGCCTCTGCCTAGCATGCGTTTCGCTCCCTGGTCCGGACGGTGGGGAAATCGGCGGGCTCCGTTGTCCGGGCCTGGGGGCACTTTTGTCCTCACGCTTCCACGCCGCGAGGTCCTCGATGGCCAGCCCAGGGTCAGACCGACCGCGCCGTGCAGTTCGCGAGCTTCCGATTGCTGAGCGCCCGCGAGAACGCCTTTCCACGCATGGCGCCGCGGCTCTCAGCGCGTCTGAGCTGCTGGCGGTGTTGTGGGGGAGCGGCGGGGTCGCCGGATCGTCCCTCGAGATGGCCGAGGGGCTGCTCGGTCGTCACGGAACCTTGGGCGAGCTTGCTCGGGCCGACCTCCTCGAGCTGACCGGGATCAGTGGCGTGGGAACGGCGCGCGCGGCCCAGCTACTAGCCGCGTTCGAGATCGGCCGCCGCTCGCTCGGCAGCCCCAGTGGTTCACGATGGACCATCCACGCGCCGCGCGACATCTGCGATCGGCTGTTGCCCGAGATGGGCCGGCTCGAGCGGGAGGAGCTCCGCGTCCTGCTGCTGAACGCAAAGAACGTCGTGCTACGCCAGGTGACCGTGTACCAGGGCAACGTATCGGCGGCCTTGGTTCGCGTGGCCGAGCTGTTCCGGGACGCCGTGCGCATCCACGCCTCGGGCGTGATCGTCGTCCACAACCACCCTTCGGGCGACCCCGAGCCCTCTGTGGACGACCTTCATCTCACCGCCGAGGCAGTCGCGGCCGGCCGGCTTCTCGACATTGCCTTGCTGGATCACGTGATCCTGGCCGCAGACTCCTACGTGAGCCTGCGCGACCGCGGGATTGCCTTCGACCGGCGCTGAAGTAGGCTCGTCTCGTGGCGCGCCGCAGAGCGCGATGAGAGCTTCCGCACCGTCTGGCCGTTCTACTTCGGCGACCCGATCAACGCCCACCTGCGGGATCGGACTCTGGAGTTGGGCCTTCCCGATGTGAACGTGCCGTTTCTGCTGATCCACGGCGAGGCCTCGCCCCTGCCAATCGCCGAGGCCAGGCGGACGGTCAACCTTGGTCCGAACGCCCGGTTGGTGCCTGTCACCGGGTCAGGCCATTGGCCGTGGCTCGAGCGGCCCGGTATTGTCCGGGCCGAGCTAGAACGCTTCCTGGGCCAGATCGGCCGGTGACTGGTCGAGGGCGGCACCCGGTATACACTGCGCACTCTTCGTCGAGCGCCCCGTGAGCCGCTTACCCGGGCCGTCGACTCTCCATCAAGGACTACGACTATCGGAATGCTCGACGCCTTTCTAGGCATGTTCTCGCGCGATATCGGTATCGACCTGGGCACAGCAAACACGCTGGTGCACGTCCGTGACCGCGGCATCGTCATCAGCGAGCCCAGCGTGGTGGCCATCGAGGCACGAACCCGGCGCGTTCTGGCCATCGGAGCCGAAGCCAAGCGCATGCTCGGCCGCACGCCGGCCAACATCATCGCCGTGCGGCCACTGCGCGACGGAGTCATCAGCGACTTCGACGTGACCGAGCAGATGATCAAGTACTTCGTGCACAAGGTGCACGATCGCGTCGGCCTCATCCCCCGTCCCCGGATGCTCGTCGGCATCCCGAGTGGCGTGACCGAGGTTGAGAAGCGTGCCGTCCGCGATGCTGCGCTCAACGCCGGCGCCAGGTGGGCGAGGCTGATCGAGGAGCCCATGGCCGCCGCGATCGGAGCGGGTCTGCCCGTCGGTGAGCCCACCGGCACCATGATCGTCGATATCGGTGGCGGCACCACGGAGGTCGCCGTCATCAGCCTCGGGGGCATCGTCGTCAGCCGCAGCATCCGCATCGGTGGTGACGAGCTCGACCAGGACATCATTGCCTACGCCCGGCGCGAGTACAACCTGCTCCTGGGCGAGCGGACGGCCGAGGACATCAAAATCGCGATCGGCTCGGCGTATCCGGGCGATTACGACGAGCAGCGCGTCACGCTGCGCGGCCGCGATCTGTTGACGGGCTTGCCGAGGGCCGTCGAGATCACCGCCGAACAGGTGCGCGAGGCGATCGAGGCATCGGTTCAGCAGGTCGTCGATACGATCAAGGACACGATCGAGGAGACGCCGCCCGAGCTGGTCGCAGACATCATGGACCAGGGCATCGTCCTTGCCGGCGGCGGCGCGCTGTTGCAGGGGCTGGACCGGCGTGTGTCGGAAGCGACCCTGATGCCTGTCCATGTGGCCGACGACCCTCTCACCTGCGTCGCGCGGGGCACGGGCAAGGCGCTCGAGGAGCTGGACGTCCTGGAGAGAACGCTCGTAGCCGAGACCTATTCACACTCTCCGCGCTAGGTCCCGCGGTTGAGCACATCAGCCCGACGGCAGGTAGCGGCCTACATCGCGCTACTTGCCTTCACCATCCTCCTGCTGGCGTTCAGCAGCTCCGGGCCCCTGCTCGAGCTGCGGCGCGGCGTTGGTTTCGCCCTTTCGCCGATCCAGGACACGCTGCGGCAAGGCACCCGGACCGCAACATCGATCTTCACCACGATCAGTGAGATCGAGCGGCTGCGACAACAAAACGAGGATCTGACGCGACGCATCCAGGAGGTCGAGGCAGAGAACCAACGGCTGCAGAGCCTTGCCGTCGAGAACGAGCAGCTGGCGGCGTTGCTCGAAGTGCGCTCATCGCTGTCCTACTCGACAGTCGCGGCAGAAGTGATCAACCGTCTCACGACCGATCAGGAGCGCGTGGTCAGCCTCGATCAGGGGAGTGATGCTGGCGTCGGCGTGGACGACCCCGTGGTCGGCGAAGGAGGCGCGCTGGTCGGGCGGGTGACGGAGGTCGGTCCGAACTTCAGTCGCGTCCTGCTCGTCAGTGACACCCGAACGAACGTGGCCGGCCTGATCGAGACCAGCCGGGCGGTGGGCGACATCCGCGGCAACGGCGAGCGCCCGCTCCAGATGACCAACATCCCGGCGACGGACGCTGTCAACATCGGTGAATCAGTGGTCACAGCCGGTATCGAGCTCGAGACAGGCGTCCGGTCGACTTACCCCAAGGGGCTCCTGATCGGGACGATCGTCGACGTGCAGCGCCAGCCGAACCAGCTCTTCCAGACAGCGCTCGTCCAACCTGTCGCCGCGCTCGACCGCCTGGAGTACGTGCTCGTGATCGTCGACTACGAGGGTGGCCTGCCCGAGGTTTCCCCGGGTCCTTCGAATGCGCCCACAACGGTGCCAACGTCAGTGCCCGCGCCCTCGCCGTCGAATGCCGCATCGCCTTCGGCAACCTAGCGGCTGACCACTTGCAGATGTGCCGCGTAGAGCTCAGTCCGGCCGCGTAGGCGTCAGGCCGGGCCTGGCTCCGGCGATGAGCAGCCGCTACCGGGGATCAGCAGCTCCTGACCGACCTGGATCCTGTTCGGGTTGGCGATGTCGTTGATCTCCAGGATCGCGTCGACAGTCGTGCAGTACAGCCCGGCGATGTACCTGAGGTTCTCGCCCCGCGCGATGACGTGGATGAACGGGCTGGGCTCGGGCGTGATGACCGGCGCGGGAGTCGGCGTGCGCCTTGGCTGGATGGTCGCTGCCGGCGTCGAGTCGGGGGTCTGACCGGGCGCGAGGCTGACCACCGTCGTGTTCCGCGGAGTAGCTGACGCGAGGCCCGCACCCGGGGCGTCCACTGCTCGTCCACTGGCCACCAGGTAGGCGACGACGAACCCGGTCGTGACCGCGACGGCAAGCACGACGACGGTCGCAACGACCCACGGCAGCGCGGCACGAGCTAGAGCATTAGGGGAGGGGTCCGCCACGCGCGCAGACTAGCGTCCGTCCCGCGAAACCGCCGTGGCTGGCTCCCAGTCCCTGCCTTCATCGCGCGTTTCCCCTCGGCAGGTGCTGCGGGCGTGCGGCCAAGTCGTCACGCATCGTGGTACTACAGTCACTTCGGTCGATCAGCGCCGCCAAGGTCACGACCTCACAAAGGGGCCCCACACCACCGCCAACCAAACGGGTCCGCTGCCCGGGCTGCCGCACGGGACCAACCTCGTTGCGCGCAGGCCACACCCGATCGGTGACGCCGGGACAGGACCATCGAGGTATGGCCGCTGTGCCCCTCGCTCGCGAGTCTTAGGCCGTTCTCATTCGGGGATTTATCCAGGTCGGCTTTTCCGGTCGTGTCCCAGCAGGGCCGGCAGAAGGATTGAGGGGCAATGTATTCCACGGGCGTAATCGCCACACCGCTGGGGGATCTTCGCGGCGTGATCACCACCATTGGGCTGACCCTGGCGCTCTTGGTTTCGAGCGCGATGGTCGCCGCAGCTCCGGTTCACGCCGCTGCGCCACAGCCGCTCAAGGCCGTGTTCATCGTTGGACCTGCCGGCTCACAGACTGCCGCTGATCTCGCCGACGCGGAATCGCTCGCGGTCGCAGCGGCGTCATACGGCATGGACGTACGGCGCGTGTTCCACCCCCATGCGACGTGGGCCAACGTGATGGCCAACATCCAGGGCGCAAACCTCGTCTATTACGCGGGCCACGGCTACGGCTGGCCCCGCCCGTACACGGCCAAGCTGACTGAGAGCCGCCAGAATGGCGTCGGCCTCAACACCTTTGACGGCAGCGGCCCCAACACGCACACCTACTACGGTGCCGACGTGATCCGCGCGAATTGGGTCCTCGCACCCAACGCGCTGGTGTTCCTGAACCACGATTGCTACACGGCTGGCAACGGCGAGCCCGGCATGGCCATCCCGACGTGGGACGTCGCCCGTCAGCGCGTCGACAACTTCGCCGCCGGCTTCCTGAAGGTCGGCGCACGGGCAGTCTTCGCCCACTCCTATCAGAAGTTCAACAAGACCCTCCAGCTGCTGTTCACGACCGATCAGACGGTCGAGCAGATTTTCCGAACACCGGGCGTCAAGCCGCTGCCCTCCTGGGGCTGGATCGGCTGGGACGCACGCAAGTTCGACTCCGTGCGCACGCCGGGGGCCAGGAACTTCCTTGATCCACATCAGACCGAAGGTTTCCTCCGCGCGATCAGCGGTGACCTGACGATGACGGGCGGCGATTGGGCCCGCGGAGTCGGCAACGGCGAGCCGCCTTCGATCAGCAACTTCAGGGTGCAGTCCGTCGGCGGCCCGTCATTTGGACCGCAAGCCACGCCCTTCTTCACGCCCAACGGCGACGGCGTCACGGACAGTCTCGCCGTGACCTTCACAGTAGATCGTGAAGCGTTCGTCGACATGACCGTCAGGAACGGGTCCGGCAATGTAGTCAAGACCTTCACCTCCTGGTCTCCGGGCGGCCCCAGCTCGAGCGCCTGGGACGGCAAGAACGCCGCCGGAGCGTTTGTGCCCGACGGCAGCTACACAGTCACTGCAGTTCCACGCAACCGCGGCGGGACGGAAGGCAACACCCAGAGCCTCGACGTGGACGTCTTCACCACCATGCGCACGCCGGCCGTCACGCCGAGCCTCTTCTTTGCAAGAGACGGAGACAACCTGGCGCGCACCACCACACTCGCCGTCAACCTGCAGTCTGCCGCCACGTTCTGGTGGAAGATCGCGGACGCGAACGGCAACGTGGTCAGGACTTTCGTCAATGGCGTGAACACCGCCGCCGGTCAGCAGACCGTCCAGTGGGACGGCAAGGACAGTTCCGGTGCGTTCGTGCCCGATGGCACCTACTACAGCGTGACCACGACCATGACCGACGCGGGAACGTATTTCCACAGCCTGCCGGTCGACGTCAAGGCGTTCCGACTTACAAGCGTGGCCGCTGCGCCGTTCGTGCGCGGGACGAAGACGAAGTTCTTCATCGCCAGTGCCGAGACACTCACGGGCAAGCCCAAGCTTCGCGTGACGTTCCCCGGCCTCGCGCCGAAGACCATCTACAGCTACGTCCAGGCCGGCGGGGGCTGGTACGCCACGGTCACATTCCCGC
>JBPCLD010000062.1:0-3284 GCA_051003655.1 Candidatus Limnocylindrales bacterium
ATGCGGCTCGAGTTGGGAGATCGACCTCGCCGATGCTGAGCCGACGATCACCTCGTTCGATCGGCGCCTGGGCTTCGCGGTAGACCTGTCGCACATGACCATCGTCGGTCGCTGTCGCGCCTGCCGAGACGACGGCAGCAGTGGTGGGCGTAGGTAATCTGATCACCGCTCTCGCCGCCTGAGTGCGCGGCAGCATAGACCTCGCTGCGCGACCGGCCCTGAGCCGCGAGCCACACGGTCTACCAGCCTGAACAGATCGTCCGATATCGAGCCAACTGGACCTGGATCGCGGGCTCATCCGGGATCAGGTCGTCGGTTCCCTGCGTAAGGGCGTAATCTCACCGACGGCAGTACCCGAGCTGAGGGTTCAGGCGGACGTCCACATCTGACCGACGTTCTCGGGTAGCCCTGCAGAGCTGGCGAGGCAGGTTCCAATTGGAGTGAAGCGGGAAGTGCCCGCGCATCACGAGGGGCAGCACCGTGGAGCAGTACTTGTTGTCCGTCCACAGCGTCCAAGGCGTGTAGCGGGCCAGGGTGTTTCGATCTCGTCGTTCGCCAGAGCGGTTCCTGGCGACAATCCTGTTCACGGACATCGTGGGGTCGACCGACCTGGCCGCCGGCCTGGGGGACCGGGCCTGGCAGCAGCTCCTGGGGGCGCACCACGCCGCGGTTCGTGGCGAGCTCCGCCGCTTTGGTGGCCGAGAGGTCGATACCGCCGGAGACGGATTCTTCGCCACTTTCGGCCAGCCTGCCCAGGCGGTTCGCGCCGCGGATGCGATTGTCACGGCAGTCGCAAAACTAGGCATCTCGGTCCGGACCGGCCTGCATACCGGAGAGGCCGAGACGGCCGGCGAGAAGGTCGGAGGGATTGCCGTGGTCATTGGCAGCAGGGTGATGTCCGCGGCCGGGCCGGGCGAGGTCCTGGTCACCGGCACGCTCCGGGAGCTGGTCGCCGGGTCAGGCCTCGAGTTCAGCGATCGAGGCCTGCACGAACTCAAGGGCATCCCCGGCGAGTGGCGCTTATGGGCGCTGGTGCGCGACGCGGCGGAGGTCGATCAGGCCGCCATCGCCAGTGTCGGCCTTGTTGCGGAACCCTACAGCGCCCGGCCGAGCTTGCCGCTGCCGGACAAGCCGTCGATCGCGGTGCTGCCATTCACCAACCTGAGCGGCGATCCGGAGCAGGACTACTTCGCCGACGGCGTGGTCGAAGACATCATCACCGGCCCGTCGCAGATCAAATGGGTGTTCGTCATCGCCCGCAACTCGAGCTTCGCCTACAGGGGCAAGGTGATGGACGTCAAGCAGGTCGGCCGCGAACTGGGCGTGCGCTACGTCCTCGAGGGCAGCGTCCGGAAGTCCTCGAACCGCGTTCGCATCACCGGTCAGCTGATCGACACCGCAAGCGGCACGCACATCTGGGCCGACCATTACGACCGCGCTCTGGACGACATCTTCGCATTGCAGGACGAGCTGACGATCAGCGTGGTGGGGGCTATTGAGCCAACGCTGCGGAAGGCCGAGATCGAGCGGGCCAGGCGGAAGCGGCCCGACAGCCTCGACGCCTATGATCTCTACCTTCGCGCGCTCCCTTTTGCCTTCACCGCGATGCCCCAGGACGCCGACCAAGCCCTCGCCTTGCTTGAGCGAGCGATCGAGCTGGAGCCGGACTACGCCGCGGCGCACGCGATCATCGCCTGGTGTCACGAACAGCGGTATCTACGTGGCGGTCTTCATGAGGAAACGAAAGAAGCCGCCCTGCGCCATGCGCGCAAGGCGATCGCGGTGGGCGGCGACGACGCGGCGGCGCTCGCGACCGCCGGCTTTGTCGTCGCGGTGGTCGAATACGATTATGAAACCGCGACCGCTGCGTTCGACCGATCGTTCGCGCTGTCGAGCTCGTCGTCCCTCGCGCTCGGGTTCAGTTCCCTCGTCCGCGCGTGGCATGGCGACGATGCGACGTCCGTCACGCAGGCTGAACGTGCGATCCGCCTCAGCCCGTTCGATCCCCTGCTGTACGTGCCGTACGTCGGACTCGCGTACGCACACTTCGCCGCGGGCCGTTTCGGGGAAGCGGCCATCGCCGCGGGCCGTGCGAGCCAGGCGAATCCGAAATTCAGCATGCCCTACGTCTTGCACGCGGCGGCGCTCGCCAACCTCGACCGCGGTGAGGAGGCCATGGCGGTGACACACCGGCTGCGCGAGGTCGAGCCGGACCTCACTGTCGCCACCGCCATTCGATCGGCGCGCTACGCGAACCCGGACGAGAACGCCGAGCTGGGTGACGCACTCCGCCGGGCAGGCCTGCCCATGTAGCGATCCGGACAAGGGTCCTCCGTTTGCCGCTTCGCAGCCGCGCGACAGCACCACCGGCCGCTCGTCTCCTCGGACGCGCGGGCGCGACCGGTCTCAGCGGGGCTCGGCACGGCGGACGGTCCCAACGCGGTCGATCGCGCGATCAAAGGAGGCGACGACACCGATGCCAGTCCGCTCCGCGCTCGCCACCAGGTAGGCGTCGGCGAAGTCGAGCCGGTGGACGTCGTAGACCTCGACCGTGCGTTGCAGGAGCTCGGCGTCGACGACACGGATGGCCGGAAAGGCCAGCACCGCTCGCAGCGTTTCGGCGACCTGGGCTCTCGGCGTCTCGTAGAAGGACTCCAGGATGTGGGCGACCTCGGCGAGGATGAGGTGTTTCCGCCTGACGCTGCACGCCGTTTCGCCGGCATTTGCCGCGGCCATCGAATGGCGACCCCGGCAGGTGACCGTTCCATGCTGGCAACCGGCAGACACCATGAATCGTCGTCCCCACGCGGTTCGCTAGTAGCGTAGCCAAGTTCCTGCATGCAGCACGTGTCTTGCCGCCGCCCGCCAACCCAGGCGGGCAGCGGCACAGGATGGGGCCTCAATCTCCCAGGAGATAGGTAAACCCGTACGGCTCGACCGGCACCACCAGGCTACCGGTGCCGCTCGCCGTCTCGACCAAGCGACCGCCGGCGTCGTAGACGTAGGCCGTCAGGTCGGCGGCCCCTGCGTCGACCGTCGCCAGCCGCCGTTCCGTCGCCCAGCTGCGCAGCAGACCCTGCCTGCCGCCCGCGCCGGCGAGCAGGAGGCGCTCGATCTCCGGCTGCAGCAGCACCGCGTCGAGCCGCACGGCACGACTGTCGCCCACGTAGGCCGACTCGATCGTGATCGGTCCGGCGGCGAGCACCCGGTCGGAACCGACGTTGCCGATGTCGAGATACCCGGACGTCGGCGAGACGCCGGGCGCCCCGGCACCACCGTGCCAC
>JBPCLD010000063.1:0-6873 GCA_051003655.1 Candidatus Limnocylindrales bacterium
GTGCAGCGGTCCATGACGACCAACAACCCGCCGGCGGTCGCGACCCGGGCGGCCTCCCAGTTGACGACACCGAGCTGGAGGCACGGGCACCGGGCGCCCGCCCCGACCGCTTCCTCGGCGTGGGGGACGCACAGCTCGGATCGCCGGAAGACGTCCACGAGCTCGAACGGTCCCGTCTCCGCCACCGCCTCGGCGAGGGTCGGGAACGCGGCGATCCCCTGGACCGCCCGTTCGTTCGGGTTGACCGGCACGCACGCGTAGCCCGCGTCGAGGAGGGTGCGGAACACACCGAACGACGGCCGGGCCGGGTCAGAGGAGGCGCCGACGACGGCGATCCGACGGGTGGCCCGCAGGGTTCGCTCGATACCTGCCTCGTCGAGGAGCGGAACCGCGCCCCGTCCCTCGTCGAGATCGAGGAACGCGGCGACCCGGTCGCGGTCTGCCTTGGTCACCGTCGCGAGATCAGGTTCGAGCTTCGCGCACGTATGGCTTGCCGACGGCAGCCGGTGGGACGCTCCGGCCAACCGCAGCCACGAGGACGACAAGGGTGACGATGTACGGCAGCGCGCCATAGAACTCGGCCGGGATGAAGCGCAGCACGTCGCCCAGCGAACCCGTCGGCGGGCTCAGTCCGATCGCCACCCGGAGTGCTTCCGAGGCCGTGAACAGAAGCGCCGCGCCGAACGATCCGACCGGTGTCCAACGCCCGAAGATGACTGCCGCCAGGGCGATGAAACCGCGCCCGCTCGTCATTCCGTTCTGGAACGAGCCGCTCTGCTCGAGGGTCAGGTACGCCCCGGCCAGTCCGGCGAAGACACCGCCCAGGATGACGTTCTGGTAGCGCAGCCTGATGACGTCGATCCCGACTGTCTCGGCGGCCTTCGGGTGTTCGCCGACGGCCCGGGTTCGCAGGCCCCAGCGCGATCGGAAGAGCCAGATCTGGAGGAAGGTAACAAGGAACAGGACCGAGATCGCGATCGGGCCATGGGCGAAGAACGCGCGGAAGACCCAGCCGATCAGCGGCAGATCGACCAGGCTGTCGGGGGGCACGAGCGGCTGGAAGATGCCTGCCCCGAGGCGGGGGTTCGGCGAGATCAGCAGCCTGTTGAGGTAGCCGGTCAAGCCGAAGGCGAGGATGTTGATGATCGTCCCGCTGATGATCTGGTCAGCCCGGATCGAGATCGACAGCCATGCGTGGAGGACCGACACGAGCATCCCAGTTGCGACCGCGACGACCACGCCGACCAGGATCGGCGCGGTCATCCCGAACACCGGCGAAGGGGTCGTCGGCCCCATCGCCTGGGCGACGAGAGCCGCAGCGAGAAAGCCCGTGAATGCGGAGCTCAGCATCATCCCCTCGATGCCGATGTTCACGATGCCTGACCGCTCGTTCATGATCCCGCACAGGGCGCCCAACGCGATCGGCACCGCGAGCGCCACGAAGATCGGGGCGATGCCGGGCACGGTCTCGACCAGGTAACCGAGCAGCTGGAAAACGACGCCCAGGATCGGGATGGAATCGAGGAACGTCGCGAGCTGGTCCATCAGCGGGCCTTGCCGGCGTACGACATGGTGACCGTCTCCACGTCGGGCAGACCTGCGGCCGCCCGGATCCGGAAGAGGCGCCGGACGACGATGTCGGCGGCAAGGAACAGCAGGATGACCGCCTGGATGACGTCGACGATCTCGACCGGGATCTCGGCCACGACCTGCATGAGCCCGGCGCCCGCCCGGAGCGCACCGAAGAGGAGTGCTGCCGCCGCGATCCCGAACGGATGCGAACGGCCGAGCAGAGCGACCGCTATCGCGTCGAACCCGATCGCTGTCCCGTAGGACGGGATCATGAAATGGCTGACGCCGAGGATCTCGGTCGATCCAGCGATCCCGAACAGGAGGCCCGATAGGCTCATCGTGAGCATGATCAGGAACGCCGGCCGCATGCCGGCATAGCGGGCTGCGCTTGGGTTCGCTCCAACGCTTCGGATCTCGAACCCGAGCGTGCTTCGGTAGAGAAGCCACCAAACCGCCGGCACGGCGACGACCGCGAGAAGGACCCCTGCGTGGATGTTGCCGCCTAGGATGATCGGCAGCGCGCTGTTGCCGAGGTCGCCGGTCCGGCCGAAGGAGAAGCCCGGAGCAAGGAGTGGCCCGAGGATGAGGAACCCGATGAAAGCTGCGGCGATCGAGTTGAGCATGATCGTCGTGACGACCTCATGGGCACCGGAGAGGGCCTTCAGCGCACCGGGGATCAAGCCCCAGGCGGCCCCCGCCAGCATCCCCGCGAGCAGCGCCGCCGGGATCGCGATCAGTGGCGGAGCGGTCGCCAGGGCGGCGCCAACCCCCGCCGCGGCCGTCCCGCCGAGGAGGAATTGGCCCTGCCCGCCGATGTTGAACAAACCAGCCTTGAACCCGATACCGACGGCCAGTCCACCCAGGACGAGTGGGGTGGCCTGAAGGATCGTGTTGAGAACGGCCGTCACCGAGCCGAATGAACCCTGGAGCAAGGCCCCGTAGGCAACGAACGGCAGCGACAGATCGATCGACCCGGCCGTGATCACACTCGAGACCAGGATGATCAGGGCGGCGACGACCAGCGCCAGGAAGACGGACGCCACCGGGACGGCGGCGATCACCCAGATCTGCCCCAGGCGCCCGCGCCGCCAGAACGCCGGCGCCGGACGACTGCCGGGGACGGTCACGAAGAAGCCTCGATGACTGCAGGTACGCGGCCGCCGGTGGCCATCAGCAGGCCGACCTCCTCCTTGTTCGCGCTGCGGCCATCGAGCGTGGCGACCAGCTCGCCGCGGTATAACACCGCGATCCTGTCGGACAGCTCGAGGACTTCGTCGAGTTCCGCCGAGACCAGGAGGATGGCCGTCCCCGCGTTCCGCATCTCGATCGCCCGACGATGGATGAACTCGATGCTGCCGACGTCGAGGCCGCGGGTGGGCTGGTCGAGGACGAGCAGCTTTGGCTCGCCGCTGAACTCCCGGGCGACGACCGCCTTCTGTTGGTTGCCCCCGGACAGCGTGTCGGCGGCGACCCTCGCCGAGGGTGTCCGGATGTCGTAGCGACCGATCAGCTCGGCAGCCGAGGCGCCGATCGCGCCTTCGTTTCGGACGAGGCCGCGAGCGAACGGCGGCCGGTAGTAGCTGGTCAGGACGAGGTTGTCCTCGAGCGAGAAACTCATGATCATCGCCCAGCGGTGGCGGTCGCCTGGGACGTGCGCAAGACCGGCTTCATACAGTTGCCGAGGCCGCCAGCCGGTCACGTCTGTGCCGCCCATCGCGATGCGCCCGTCGCTCGGCTTGCGCAGGCCGGTCAGTACCTCGACCAGCTCATCCTGGCCGTTACCGGCCACGCCGGCGATGCCGACTATCTCGCCGGCTCGGACGTCGATGTCGAGACCACGAACGACTTCGCGCCCCCGGTCGTCCTTGGCCCGAAGCCCGTCTACCGCCAGGACGACCTCATTCGGGTGCGACTCTCCGCGGTCGACGGACAACTCGACGTTCCGGCCGACCATCAGCTCGGCCAGATCCTCCTCGTTGGTCTCGCTCGGGATCCGCTGACCGACGACCCGGCCGCGCCGGATGACCGTGATCCGATCCGCGATGTCGAGGACTTCGTACAGTTTGTGGCTGATGAAGATGATCGAGTGGCCCTCGGCTGCGAGTCTACGCAGGACGGCGAAGATCTCCGCGGTCTCCTGCGGGGTGAGGACCGCGGTCGGCTCGTCGAGGACGAGGATGCGAGCCTTGCGGTACAGCGCCTTCAGGATCTCGACACGCTGCTGCCAACCGACGGACAGGTTCTCGATCCTGGCGTCCGGATCGATCTCGAAGCCGAACTGCCGGCCGAGGGCGACGATTCGGCTGCGCGCCTCCTTCCGGTCGATGAAGAGGGCGTTGGCCATCGTCTCCTCGCCAAGGAGGATGTTTTCAGCGACCGTCAAAACCGGGACGAGCATGAAGTGCTGGTGGACCATGCTGATCCCGCGATGGATCGCGTCGTGCGGGCCCTGGATGGCAACCGGTTGGCCATCGATGAAAATGGAACCCGCGTCGGGAACCGCCAGCCCGTAGAGGATATTCATAAGGGTCGATTTGCCTGCGCCGTTCTCGCCGAGCAGGGCGTGGATCTCGCCAGCGCGGAGGTCGAGGTCGATCGCATCGTTCGCCACGACGCCTGGATACCGTTTGGTGATCCCGCGCATCTCGAGGACCGGTGTGGGCTCGACCATCAGATTGCCCCTGGTTTGGCCTAATGCGAGCGGATGGACGAACGGGCCGACATACGTCGGCCCGTTCGTATCCCTGTCGGTGGAGCGTGTCTGCGAGTCAGTCCTTCTTGTCGCAGGGGGTCGGCTTGCAGGGATCGATCGTACCGTCCTTCATCCCGGCCAGGGCGGCGTCGAGCTTGGCCTGGATCTCCGGGGTGACGAGGTCCTTGTAGTCACTGCCGAATGGCGAAAGACCAACACCGACCGGGTCCGTAGAGGCGTCCCAGACGGTCGTGCCTCCGACATCGGTCTTGGCACCGATCTTCTTGATCGCGGCTTCGATGGCGTTCGACAGCTTCTTCTCGGCACTGCTGAGGATGCATTTTGCCGACTGCGGCAGAGACTTCGACTGGTCGACGTCGACGCCGAGGCCGATGACCCCCGGTGTCGCGCACGCCGCCTCGATCGAGCCGGCGCCGGAAAGCCCGGCGACCTGGAAGATCACATCGGCCTTCTTGTCGATCATCTGCTGGGCGATCGATTTGCCCGTGCCCGGGTCGTTGAACGCCTTGGTGATGTCGGTCGAGACGTACGCGACCTGGACGTCGATGTCCGCGTTGACTGACGCGGCGCCATTGCGATAGCCGTTGATGTAGCGAACGACGGGCGGGATCGTGTTGATGCCGCCGACCGTTCCGACGACGCCTGACTTCGAGACGCTTCCAGCGAGGACGCCAGCGAGATATCCGACGTGCTCCTCCTTGAAGACCAGGCCCTGATAGTTAGGAAGGAGCGCCTTCGGGTCGCCCTTGCAGGCGAACGTCGGGTCGCCTTTGCCGGCTTCGTCGATACAGACGCCCTGATCGACGCCGATGAACTTGACGTTCGGGTACTGCTTGGCCGCGATCGTCGTGGCGTCGCCCATGGCGAAGCCGACGGTCACGATCGTTCCGTAGCCCTGATCGACGAAGGTCTTGATATTCGCGGCGTAATCGGCGGGCGCCTTGGTCACGATGTTGCTGCTGGTACCGGCGAGCGCCTTGGCACCTGCCTGGGCCCCGACCCACGAGGCCTCGTTGAAGGACTTGTCCTCGAGGGTTCCGACGTCTGTCACGAGGCCGACCTTCTTGACGTCGGCGGTCGTTCCGCTGCACGCCATGATCACCAGTGAGAGCACGAATAGGGCCGAGAGCCCAGTAGCCTGGTTGCGCATGCTTCCTCCTCGATTGACCGTCGACGGACCGGGGACCCGGAACGCTTTGACGGTCGGCCACGAATTCACTCGTCGGTGAGCCGCGGCCGTGGCGCCGCATCCTACTGGTGCCCCTCGGCGACGGCAAGTCTCCAGCGATGCGGCCGCGACCGCAAGGATAATCCGGAAAGCTCGGCGCCCGCGCGGCCGCCGGACCACAAGGATCGATGGTGGCCCTCAGACACGTGCGTACACTTCGCGGATGATCCACGGCCATCGGAAAGGAAGCCTCCGGGTGGGCATCGTCCTCGGGATCGCCGCCACGATCGCTGCCTGTGCCGTTCGAACGGACGGGGGTGTGTCGGGGAGCGGCGTGGCACCGTCCGGTTCGCCGGCCGGCGCGGACGGGCCGTCGGGGACGGGGCTCCGCTACGTGGCGCTCGGCGATTCGTACACGATCGGGACCTCCGTCGCTCCCGCCGAGCGCTGGCCCGAGCAGCTCGTCGAACGGCTTGGCGCGACGACGCCGACCCTCACGCTCGTAGCGAACCTCGGGGTCAACGGCTACACGTCGGCGGATGTCATCCGCGCACAACTGTCCCGCCTCGATGAGCTCCGGCCCGAATTCGCAACGCTCCTCATCGGGGTGAACGACGTCGTCCAGGGGGTGCCGGCAGCGACCTTCGAGAGGAACGCAGGAATGATCCTCGATGCCCTCCTCGCGAGGCTGCCCGCCGATCGGATCGTCACGACTGCGACCCCCGACTACACGGTCACGCCGGCCGGTGCGGACTATGGCGACCCCGCCGAGCAGCACGCCGGCATCGTCCGCAATAATGCGATCCTCGAGCGGCTCGCGCGTCAGCGCGGGATCGCGTATGTCGATACGTTCGATATCTCGCTCGAGGCCGCGACCGATCGGTCGCTCGTGGCGGGCGACGGGCTCCACCCGAGCGGCGCCCAGTACACCCGTTGGGTCGAGCGCATCGCGCCTGTCGTCGAGCGGCTCATCGGCCGATGAGACGCGAGGTTGGCGGCGATTCTCAACCGAAGACACCACCGCCGGACTCGAGCCATTGACCGTAGCCACCGAGCTCGTTGGGAGACAGCATTGACACGCGCTTGAACCGCGGCTCCCAGGCAGCGAAGGCGGCACGAGTGAGGGGCATGTGTCCGATCCCGACGATCGGCTCGTCGAAACGGCCGACTCTGAGGGACCATGGATCGATCTCGTCGGGCGGGGTTTCCCAGCGGTCCGAATAGAGCCTGACATGGACGGTGTTGCGGTCGACCTGGAGGATCTTGGCCACCCCGAAGCCCCCATCGGTCTTGACGGTCACAAGGGTCGTGAGGCCGGCGTCGATGTCGCGACCAAGGGTGGGGCCGCCGTGACGTCGCCAGCTGTCGACCTCCGCCAGCTCATGAGGCCAGACCTCGATCGGATCCCCGATCGGCTCCG
>JBPCLD010000064.1:0-3252 GCA_051003655.1 Candidatus Limnocylindrales bacterium
GCCACGAAGGTCGCCGCCACGACGCCGGGCATAGAGACGTGTCGCGCGCAGGTCGCACCACACCAGTCCAGGCTCCATCGGCATAGGCGCGCCGGGCACGGTCAGCGCCTTGACCCACGCACGCGACGAACCTGGCAGCAGAGCCTCGAATATGTGCTGATAGCGAGCAACCAACCCGCGGTTTCGGTGAGAGTCACGAATGATCCAGCACAAACCAAGCTGGTAAGAGCCGACATCGCCACCGAGTGCAACTGCCGCCTGACTCGCCATGCTGAGCTTTTCACGACTTGAGCGGCCGGCGGCGCCGAGGTCGCCGAAGGTGTTCCAGCACTCTCCTACGATCAAGCGACGGCCGGGACGATCCAGGAGCGGAACGTCGATGGACCGGCTCCGATCCGACGCTCGCGTCGGCAATTCAAAACCGCCACGCCATCCGGCCGGCTTCGTCAGTCGAAGCAGCATCTCCTGGATGTCAGCGTGGCCCGCGTCGGCCAGTTCGGACGCCGGATCACGGGCAAACTCGAACCGCAGGAATCGGCCGAGCGCGGCTGCCAGGGCGAACCAGACTTCGGGCGCTGTTCCCGTCGCCTTTCCGGATTCCATCTTCGCCAGCAGGGCCTGGCTGATTCCGATTCGTTCCGCGAGATTCTTTTGGAGCATGCGCCGGCGCACCCTGCTCGCGCGGATCTCACGCCCCAGACTCGCGACGGCCGTTGACGCGTTCGCCGCTCCTTTGATACGTGCTTCAGGTCTCTTCCTTCCAGCCATATCACGGAGCGTGATGTGCCGGGCTTATCCGGGCCTTACGGTCGACTCATCGGCTGATTACGCGCTCGCAATCCGTTCATCGAACCTTGCGCGGGTGTCGCATCACGCTCGCCAGCGCATGGGGAGCGGCGGCTGGCGGGACCCGCTAGGTCGCCTGTGCCGTTCTTGCCCGCGCCATATCACGGAGCGTGAAACTCGGCGGCAGAAACGTCTTTCAAGTCGAGCAACTTGTCCGATCCTTCGCAAGCAGCCCAGAGGGCCGACCTCCTCGTAATGGAACATCTCGAAAGGAACGGTGCCCTCGTCGATGGCTGCGCGGCCAGGGGCAGCAGGTCGGGCTTGGTGTCAAAGGTCAACAGCTCCCGTTCGCCGACTGACCCCGCAGGCGCGCTTGGTTCAAATGGCTGTGCAGTGCGTTCATCGTGACGCGGTCCTCACGGCGAGTTCCCCGATTCGGCCGATTTGATATGGCGCCAAAAGCCCCAGGCGATCCCGATGGTCGCCGCAACGGCAAACCACACCAAGATGACAGTAAGCGAGCGCACGCCGAGCATCGTCAGGCTGCCCGAGGCGAGGACGGCTACGCCAAGGACCACGAGGACGCTGCTTAAGAAACGTCGCTCGCGCACGAGCAGCATGCCGGTGGTCAGTATCCACGTCCCGAGCGTGATCGACTCGAGCACCTGCCACAGCCCGAGGAAGACGACGTTGCGCAACAGGTCGAACGCGGTAGCGATGTCGGCACGCTGCTCGGCCCCACTGGCCGCGGCGTACGCCTCGACCAGGGACGGCCCTGCGACGGCCAGGATTGCCGCCCCACAAGCACCTACGAATATGAATGCCAGACCGCCGACGACGCTGAGATCGGCCAGCCATGGGCCGTTGGCGCGCAGCCGCCGATGCAGGAACAGGGCGAACGGCGTGAGCAGCAAGTACGGGAACAACATGTAACCGAAGGCAGCCCGGCGCAACCACACGGCCGAGGCGGGATCACCGCCCAGGATGGCGCTCGGAGTGCCGAAGAACGCCGCTTCGGGATCGCCATGGAAGGCGATGACGAATTGGACGACAGCCAAGGCTCCGATAACCAGGCCCAGCCCGCCGCTGACAACCGCCAACCGGCGCAGTCGGTCGAGCTCATTCATCTCAGGGCAGCGTGCCTGTCGAGTCAGGGAGTGCGACGACTGCGACGCCTACAGCTCGGGCCATCTGTGCGAGGGCGGGGTCTGTAGTCGCAAGGTCGGTTTCGAGCGCAATCGCCGTCGCCAGACAAAAGCAGTCGGCCATCGATACCGCCGAGCGAGCGCGGCGATAGTGCTGAACTCGCAACGAAGCTGCCAACCGCGCTCCGCCCAGCCAGACGGGTTCGATCTCGAGCCCGCCGACCATCAAGAGGTCGATCCGATCGCGAACGAGCTCTTCGTGGTGCCCGTGACCCCGAACCAACGAGTCGATGACCTCGCCGAGATTGACCGCTGAGATCGAAGGCGGCGGCCGTCTGCGGAGAAGGCTTTCGACCGCTGGCCGCGCGGGTTCATCGATGAGCAAAGCCACCAATGCAGAGGCGTCAAGGACGGTCAGGACGTGACCTCGGGTACCCAAACTTGCGCTCTTCGGCTTCCAGTTCTTCCTCACGCCACCGGCGGCGCATTTCCTCGCTCGACGGACCAGGGCCCGCGAGTGATCCCGCTGCGGCGCCGATGGGATCGTCCGGCACAGGACTGATTCGGATGTAGGCGCCGGCGTCGTCGATCAAGACCTTCCGGGTGCCCCAGCGCTTGCGCACTTCAGCCGGGATCTGGACCTGCCCCCCTTGTGAAATTTGCGTCACTTTCATGAGCGAACGCTACTTCTCATGAACCATGGCGTCAACCGGGTTGCAGGTCGGCCCGATCACGAGCAATCCGCTGAGCTCGACGTCCGATCTGACAATGACCAGGCGATTGAAGCGTGTTGTACGGTCTGCGTCGATCACGTGGTCGCACAGCGCGGTCGCCTCGTACCGCCGTGCAGCCTTTTCGCAACCTGGCCTCTGCGCTCAGCGATACGGCGAAATCACCTGGCGCCACCATGACGCGACGGGCCACCCTACGAAAGGAACTGGTTTTGAAGCACCTCCTTGGATCGGCCGCGCTCGCCGCGGCCGTAGTCTCCGTAGCAGTCGCGTGCGGCGGGGGCACCCCACCATCCTCATCCGCCCCGTCGGCTACGCGGACCGCATCGTCGTCGGCTGCGGCTCCGAGCGCTTCGGCTGCCGCCGCTCCCAGCCCCTCCTCGGCCGCGCCCTCAGCGGCCGCTCCGTCTGCGGCGGCGTCAAGTCCGGCCAGCGGGCCGTCGCTTGCCCCGATCTTCGCGAACCACGCCGATCCGGCACTCGAGGCACTCCTCCCGGCGACAGTTTCGGGAACCAACATGCATCGCTACAGCCTCACGCTCACGCAGGTCCTAGACGCAGATGGCGATCGGCCCGGTATCACCGCCTTT
>JBPCLD010000065.1:0-6867 GCA_051003655.1 Candidatus Limnocylindrales bacterium
CGCGCTCGGACTCTGTCACCCGTCCCGTCAGGTAGCGCATGAACTGGCGTACACGGCCCGCCCACCAGCGGGCGCTCATACGCCGAGCAGGAGCCGTTCGATCACCTGGACGATCTGTCCGATGAAGGTAGCGCCGGTGATTATGAGCAGCAAGATGAGGATGAACCCGTACTGCTCGTACTGACGCAGCGTGTAAGCCGTTCGAGGGTCGACGAGCGCCAACAGCGTGTGCCAGCCGTCGAGCGGCGGGATCGGAAGAAGGTTGAAGACCATAAGGAGGATATTGATCACGACGAAGAGCTCAGCGACCCCGAAGGCGAAGGTCGCGATGTTGTTCGAGAAGACCGTCAGGGCCATGTCAGGGCTCGCGAGGATGATGCGCAGAGGGATGGCCACGATCGCGGCGAGGAGCAGGTTCGAGAGCGGACCGGCGAGCGCGACCAGCGCTTCGCTGCGCCTGCCGCCACGTAAGTTGTATGGGTTGACGGGTGTCGGTTTTGCCCAACCGATGAACATCCCGCCCACGACGGCACTCAGGGCCAGCAAAATTCCGCCCAGGGGATCGAAATGGACGATCGGGTTGAGTGTCAGACGTCCCTGGTAGCGAGCCGTCGAATCACCCAGCCGGTAGGCCGCGAGGGCATGGCTGAACTCGTGAACCGGAAACGCGACCAGGATGATGATCGCTACGGCCACCAGGCTCTGAACGAGGTTCGGGTTCACCCCTACAGCCTGCCGAGCAGCTCGTCCTTCTTCTGCTCGTACTCCTCCGCGGTGATCGCACCGTCGTCACGTAGGTCGGCCAGGCGGGCGAGAGTCTCCGTAACGCGCACGGATTCCTCGTCCTCGTCGGCTGCCACGAGCGTCGCAGGCAACACCGTCTCGGGTGCGGGCGCCATCGCCTCAGAGGGCGGGAGCGGCGCGGGCGCGTCCGCCATCGGCTCGGCCCGCATCGGCTCGGCCGGGCGCGCCTGCGTCTCGACCGTTGCCCGGAGCGGAGGCGAGGGCAATCGCCCGTACATGTGCTCGGTCTCGAGGGCGTGCTTCTGCGTGAGCATCACCTTCTTGAACTCCTTGGGGGCGTTGAGCATGTAGTAGCGATCCACCGCCATATCGGCGGCGGTCAGAATCTCGAGGTTGCCGAAGTTGAGCATCCGCCCCCAGATGCTCTGACTGAGGATCGCGTCGTTGATCTTCTCGAGCGAGCTGTCGGCGGAGCGCTTATTGAGGATGCCGGTGACCTTCAGGAGTCGCCGATTGGTGACGGCGTAGTCCTGCGCCCACCATTGCCACGCCCGGTAGACGAAGATGATCACGCCGAGCAGGACCACGATGAGCGCAGCAACGCTCAGGATGTCCCGCATCAGGCCAGGTTGGACGTTGAACCAGACCACCACGACGAGCAGCGCGATCCCGATCAGCCACAGCAGCAGCGCGGTGCGCGCCCTGCTCAGCAGAGCAAGCCAGTGTTGGCGGGTTCGCAGGATGACCGTTTCACCTTCGGTCAGCAGGGTGTCCGCGTAGCGCATCTCTCTCCTCCGTTAAGCGCGGGGGTGCGACCGCGCATAGACCTGTCTGATCCGCTCACCAGTGAGGTGCGTGTACAGCTGGGTCGTTGTGATGCTGGCGTGTCCGAGCAATTCCTGCACGACGCGCAGGTCCGCGCCGCCCTCCAAGAGGTGCGTGGCGAAACTATGACGCAATGTGTGCGGTGTCACGTGGCCCGTGACACCTCCAACGATGGCGGCGCGCCGGATCAACCGCCACGCGGCCATGCGGCCCAGGCGCAGGCCGCGATCAGTCACGAACACCGGCCCGCCTCGGCGGTTCGCCGCCTGTTCCGCCGTGCGGGCAGTCAAGACGGGACGGACATGGTCGACGTAGCGCTCCAGGGCCGCGACGGCCACGTCGCCGACCGGCAGGCGCCGTTCGCGGTCGCCCTTGCCGATGACGCGCACGCTCGCCTCGGCCAACGAGATGTCCTCCATGTCCAGGCCGAGCGCCTCGCTCACGCGCAGACCGCAGGAGTAGAGGAGCTCGAGCAGCGCGCGGGCACGGATGCCGTCCGGCGTCTCAGCGTCGGGCGCCTCGAGAAGTGCCTCGACCTGGGCCACGTCGAGCGTGTCGGGCAGCTGGCGCGACGATCGCGGCAGGTCCAGCAGGCTGGCCACGTCACGCTCGATGAGCCCCTCCCCGAACGCGAAGCGGTAGAACGCGCGGATGGCAGCAGCTTTTCGCCGGTGGCTGGACGGCCGGAGCAGACGCGGTGGTCGAGCGAGCGAGGCAAGGTGCTCGCTGGCGACCTTTGCGTCGTCTCGCCACGCATCGCCATACCGAGCCGCGTCGCGCGCGAAGGCGCGCAAATCGGTCGTGTACGCGGAGATCGTCGACCGGGCGAGCCCGCGCTCAACCTGCAGATAAGTCATATAGGCGCGTATCGCCGCGCTGAGGCTGGTTTCGGGAACGTTCATCGAGTGCTGGCCGCCGCGACTTCCTCACGCTGGGCTGACGCCATTTCCAGGAGCGCCTCGGCCGCGTCAAGCGTCGCTTCAGCGCCCGTCGACCCGCCGAGCATCTGCGCGAGCTCATCGCGACGCGCGCTTCGATCACCCAGCTCGTCGATCTCGGTCATGGTCCGGCCATCGCGTTCGTGCTTCCCGATGCGTAGGTGTGAGTCGGCATAGGCGGCGATCTGGGCGAGGTGCGTGACGCAGATGACCTGGTGGTCGCGCGCAAGGCGCCATAGAAGCCGCCCGACCGGATCCGCCGAACGACCACCGATGCCCGCGTCCACCTCGTCGAAGATCAGCGTCGGCGTAGCGTCGGCGCGCGCAAGTACGCTCTTCAGGGCAAGCGCGACGCGCGACATCTCGCCACCGGACGCGATCCGTGCGAGCGGACGCGGCGGCTCGCCCGGGTTCGGCGCAAGCAGGAAAGTGACCACGTCGATGCCGGTCACGTCGAGCGGTGCGTCCTCGATGTGTACGACGAAGGCGGCCGACGGGAAGCCGATCTCGATCAGGCGCTCGGTGATCAGCCCGCCAAGGGTTCCGGCCGTCTTGCTGCGAGCACCGTGCAGCTCCGTCGCAGAGGCGCGCGCGGCCTCGGACAGCCGTTCAGATTCCGCCTGGCGGCGCGCGCGTTCCTGGTCGGTACCGCGCAGACGGTCTACCTCGGCGCGTGCCCGGGTGCCGTACTCGATCAGGGCCGCCTCGGTCTCGCCGTATTTGCGCATCAGGCCATAGAGCACGCCGAGGCGGGCCTCGATCGCCTCGCTGTCATCGACGGCGTCGCTTATCGAATCCTGGCGTCGGCGCAGCTCGAGCGCTGCGTCGTCGAGCTCCGCTTCGAGGCCTGCCAATCGCTCGGAGAGACCAGCCGCCGACGGGTCGAGTCGGGCAAGCTCCGTCGCCGCCCTCGAGGCGCGGGCCAGGCCGTCCCTCGCGGCGCGGCCGTCTCCTGCGAGAAGATCGTGCGCCTCTGCCAGGAGCGCGGCTATGCGCTGCGCGTTACCCGCCACCGCGAGCCGGTCGCGCAGCTCCTGCACCTCGCCGGCGCGCGGGGTTGCAGCGTCGATCTCGTCCACAGCATGCTCGGCCAGCTCCAGACGCCGCTGCAGCTCCGCTGGGTCGACGACGACCTCGCGCAGCGCTGCTTCGTTTGATCGCAACGCCTGGACCAGCTCAGACACCTGCAAACGCAGCTCTTCGTGGCCGCCGAACGCATCTAGAACGTCGCGCTGCCACGCTCCCTGGAGGAGTCGTTGTTGGTCGTGCTGGCCGTGGATCTCGATCAGCGGCCCCACCACCGCTGATAGGCGGGCAGCAGTGACGGTTTCACCATCCAGGCGCGCCACGCTCCTGCCCTCCGCCGACAGCTCGCGCACGCAGATCAGCGGCTCGGGGTCGCGATCAAAGAGCGCCTCGACTCGGGCGCCAGTCGCGCCGTGGCGCACCATTCCGGAGTCGGCGCGCTCACCCATGACCAAGCCGAGGGCGTCGATCAGCAGCGATTTGCCGGCGCCGGTCTCACCGGTGATCACCGTCAGCCCGGGCCCGAAGGCGACGCGCGCGCGCTCGATCAGCGCCAGGTCGCGAACGGTAAGCTCACGCAGCATCTCTAGGCCGGCAGCAACGCGGCCTTCTGTCGCAGAAGATCCCAGAACGGCAGCGCACCGGTCGGTTCGATGAAGCGCATCGGGCGCGACAGCGCTCGGATCTCGACGGCGTCGCCGACGTGGACCGGGTAGTCATCGCGGCCGTCGATGCTGACGATCCCCGGTGGTCCCTCGACCAGGCGCACGCGGACCGTGTGGGCCGGATTGACGACGATCGATCGGATCGACGAGAGGTAGGCCGCGACAGGCGTGACGATCAGGTTGCGGGCCGTTGGGTCGAGGATCGGGCCGCCGGCACTGAACGAGTACGCCGTCGAGCCGGTCGGCGTGGCCACGACCACTCCGTCGGCGATGTAGCTGGCGAGGTGCGTGTCGTCGATCGCCACGTCGAGGTGCAGCACCCGCGCTTCCGCGCCGCGGACGATCGCAGCGTCATTCAGCGCGGCAAAAGGTCCCGTGGCTGCGGAGTGGTCGACCTGTCCGCCGCGCACCAGCGTTGCCTGGAGCATCATCCGCGACTCGATCTCGTACTGATCGGCCGCGAGCTGGCCGAGAGTTGTTTCCAGGCCCTCGGGTTCGACCTTCGACAGGAAGCCGATCCGGCCCGAGTTCACGCCCAGCACGGGCACGTCCACGACCGCCAGCGCCCGTGTTGCACGCAGGAACGTGCCGTCGCCGCCGAGAACGATCACGCAGTCGGTCTCTCCGAGCTGCTCGATGAGCTGCGCTGTGGCGCCCGACTCACACGCCCAGCCCTCAACGTTGGAGGCGGTACACCACGCCAGGGCTCGATCGCGCAACGCGAGAGCGGCAGGTTTGGTCGGATTGAACGCAAAGCCCATCCTGTGCATCGGTCAGCCCGGCGCCATGTGGAGCAGGAATTCGTGGTTGCCCGCAGGCCCGCGCAGCGGCGACTCGATACGGCCAAGAACCTTCAGGCCAATGGATTGGGCGTAGTCGGCCACGCTTTCGATCGCGGCCTGTCGGACTGCCGGATCGCGCACGACACCGCGCGGCGCCCGAGCAGGGTCGACCTCGAACTGCGGCTTCACGAGCGCGACGATCGCGCCGCGCCCAGACAGGGCGGCGGCAACTCCGCGCAGCACGCGGGTCAGTGAAATGAACGAAACATCGATCACCGCCAGGGACACCGGATCAGGCAGGGCAAGGTGATCTGCTGAGCCGGGATCCAAGCGCGAGGCGTGAGTTCGCTCCATGGAAACCACGCGCGGATCGGAGCGCAGCACCTCAGCCAGCTGTCCATGCCCCACGTCGAGAGCATAGACGCGCGCCGCACCACGCCGCAGCAGGCAATCGGTGAATCCACCGGTCGAGGCGCCCACGTCTAGGCAGGTAAGGCCATCGACATCGATGGCAAAGGCGTCCAGCGCCGCGTCGAGCTTCTCACCGCCGCGCGAGACAAAACGGGGGCGCTGTGTGAGCTCGAGGGTTATCGCAGGGTCAACGAGCTCGCCCGGCTTCCGATCGATCCTAGCGCCATCGCCCTCACCCACGCGCACCTTGCCGGCAAGCAGCAGCCGATGGGCCTGCTCCCTGTCAACGGCGAGGCCGCGGCTCGCGATTAGGTCGTCGAGGCGCGTGCGTCGAGCGGCGGTTTTACTCAGGCGGTACGCTGCTTCGTGGCGCGTTCCGAGGTGCCGCCGCCGATGCCGACCATAACGACTGCCTCGCGAAGCTGCTCCGCGATCCCCTCGGCATCGATGCGCATCGTCCGGCGCAGGTCGCCGACCGAGCCGTGGTCCACGAATCGATCGCCGGGCAGGCCGATGATCCGCACGGGCAGGCCGCGCAGAGACTCGTCGCCCAGGGCTGCGTCCGCGATCGCCTCGAGCACCGCCGAGCCGAACCCACCGGCGGCAATGCTCTCCTCGAGCGTCACGACGAGCTTCTTGCCGCGCGCGTGGTTGAGGATGAGGTCACGATCGAGCGGCTTGGCGAAGCGGGCGTTGATGACGGCCACCGACAGGCCCTCGGCCGCCAGCTGCTCGGCCACCTCCAGGCCGCGCATCACGATCGGACCGAAGCCGACGATCAGGATGTCGTCGCCCTCAATCAGCACTTCGGCTTCACCGACTGGGATCGGGGTCGGCTCAACCGCTGGCAGATCGAGGCCGGCATCGCGCGGGTAATGGAGCGCAAACGGGTGGTCCTGGCTGAAGGCCGCATGCATCAGCCGCCGAAGCTCCTGTTCGTCCTTGGGCGAGGCAACGATGATGTTCGGCAGCTGGCGCTGGGCAGGGATGGTGAACATCCCCTGGTGGCTGGTGCCGTCCTCGCCAACAAGCCCGGCGCGGTCGACCCCGATTACCACGGGCTGATCGTTCTGGCACACGTCGTGCACCGTCTGGTCGAAGGCGCGCTGCAAGAACGTCGAGTACAAAGCAACGAACGGCCGCAACCCGCCGATCGCCAGACCGGTGGCCATGGTGACCGCGTGCTGCTCCGAGATGCCGACGTCGTACATGCGGTCGGGGAATGCGGCCTGGAACTTGGCCAGGCCGGTGCCGGTCGGCATGCCCGCGGTGATCGCCACGATGCGATCGTCGGCCTGGGCCAGGGCAATGAGCTCCTGCGACATGACCGACGTGTAGTTGGGCGGCTTCGATCGCGCCGCGACGGCCTGAGCCATGGATGGCGTCGCGTCTCCGTCGCCGCCGGTCACCGCCCTGGTTGACGGGGCGCCCATCCCGCCGCCGGGTACGACCGTCATCGGCGGCAATGCCGCACCG